>CABXVZ010000005.1 GCA_902515765.1 uncultured Alphaproteobacteria bacterium
TGTGTTTCTAAAGTATATCCCACAAGAAGTCATACTGTTGCTGCCCAGGGTGGTATCGGTGCTGCTTTAGCTAATATGGGCGAAGACAGTTGGCAATGGCATATGTATGACACTGTCAAAGGCTCAGATTGGTTAGGCGATCAAGATAGTATTGAATATTTATGTTCTAATGCTGTTGATTCCATTGTTGAGTTAGAGCATTACGGAATGCCTTTCTCTAGAACTGAAGATGGTAAAATTTATCAAAGACCTTTTGGTGGGCATATGACTAAAAATGGAAAAGGCGCCCCTGCCAGCAGAGCGTGCGCTGCAGCAGATAGAACAGGCCATGCCCTTCTTCATACACTTTACCAACAAAGTCTTAAAAATAACGTTGATTTTTATAACGAATATTTTGCAGTTGATCTTCTAAAGGATAATAATGACACTATTTGTGGTCTTTTGGCCATTAACGTTGAAGACGGAACCTTACACCGCTTCATTGCAAAAATGACTATCTTGGCTACTGGAGGTTATGGAAGAATATTTCAATCCTCTACCAGTGCACATATATGTACTGGTGATGGTGCAGGTATTGCCCTAAGAGCAGGCCTACCCTTGTCAGATATGGAATTTATTCAATTTCACCCTACTGGTATTTACGGAGTAGGTGTTTTAATTTCAGAGGCTGCAAGGGGAGAAGGTGGAGTTTTAAAAAATAATGAAGGAACAAGATTTATGTTAGAGTATGCCCCAAATGCAAAAGACCTTGCTGCAAGAGATGTCATTTCAAGGTTCATCAGCAAAGAGATTAGTGCAGGTAGAGGATGTGGGCCAAACAAAGATTATATCAACCTTCACCTAGAGCATCTAGATGCAGACATGCTTGCAAAAAGACTTCCAGGTATTTCTGAGTCAGTGAAAGCATTCTGTGGCAGAGATGTCTCTAAAGAACCAATCCCAGTAATACCAACTGTTCATTATTGTATGGGAGGAATTCCAACTAATTTCAAGGCTGAAGTTTTAAAACCTACTGACTCAAACTCAGAGGAAATATGTGAAGGCATAATGGCAATTGGTGAAACAGCATGCGCTTCAGTTCATGGAGCTAACCGACTGGGCACCAATGCTCTTGCTGAACTTGTAGTTTTTGGTAGAGGAGCTGCAATACAAACGGGACAAGTTATAGACCAAAATGAATCTCTCAGAATGCCCTCCCAAGCTCATACAAATTTAGTTATCGAAAGACTTCAAGCTATTAAAAGCAATAAGGGAGATATATCTGTAGGAGAGCTTCGAGAAAAAATGCAAAAGACAGTTCAAAAAAGATTTGGAGTTTATAGAGAAAGTGAAGCTTTCATTAAAAAATTATCCATGAGAAGATGGTAGTCATTATAATATTTGCTATTAATATGATATATGTAGTTAGGTAAACATTCTTAATATCCATGCCAAGTGCATAAGACCATAAAAAGTATTTGAACCCGTTTAATAAATGATGGTTAAAAATAAAAAACCATAAAATAAAAATTAATTTTATTGGGATGAAATTAATAAAAGTCATTAATAATGAATTTAGTTGCGGACTTATATTTACGCTACCTAGCAAAATAGCAAAAAAAGGTAAAGAAAAAGCAAAGGCGATCATGCCTATTCTACTTGATATAGAAAATATCATCGTCAAAAAAGGTCTATAAATTTGTAGATGTGGGGATAGTGGAGCCATTTTTTCTAAATATAGACAAATAAATTTTATAGTAAAAACTTATTATTTTATTAATTCATGCGTCTTATGAATAAGTAGGATTGTGGAAAAATTGTTAATTAAATGTCAATTTTCTTTGATTTTTGAATCATCAATTGAATTTAAAGTGTTTATTATTGAATTTGGTCGTCTATTGAAGCTTTGGTTTCTTGGGCGCTGGGTCTCACCCCGCATGAGAAAACTTTATTTTTTAATGAAGTTGGCGCCCCGACCTACTTTTACTTATATCATATAAAGAACTTGCGTATATAATTCGCGTTTATGTCAGTATTAGCCCAAATATCAAGAGTTATTGATAAAGTAAATTCCTACATAGGCAATCTTTGTGCAATTTTTGCTTTTTCAATGGTAATTGTCGTCTTCACTGTTGTGGTTTTGAGGTATGGATTCAATATTGGTTTTATCTGGATGCAAGAGGTTTATGTTTGGCTACATAGTTTTGTATTTATGCTAGGTGCAGGATTTACCTATTTAGCTAATGAGCATGTTCGCATAGATGTGTTTTACCGCGATGCTTCAAAAAAATATAAAGCAACAGTTGATTTGCTTGGTAACGTGATATTGCTATTACCTTTTCTTTATATTATATGGAAATATAGTTATCCTTTTGTTTATCGATCATTTTTAATGGGAGAAGTCTCTAGGGAAGCGGGAGGCATGCCTGCCTTATTTGTACTTAAAAGTGCCATACTTTGGTTTTGTTTAGTTTTATTTCTCCAAGTTATTTCGAATATATGTAAATCTTTGTTAACCTTATCTAATACCTCGTCTCCTTTAATATCAGAAAATAGAAATAAATGATAACTCCTGAAATCCTTTCTATCATAATGTTTTTGACTACTTTAGGGTTATTGCTTTTTGGTTTTCCAGTTGCCTTCACTCTCGCTGGCTCCGCTCTTATATTTGGATTTCTAGGTGATGCCCTAGAAGTATTTAATTTTAGAATGATTGGATTTTTTCCCCAAAGAATATTTGGAACAATGATCAACGAGCCTTTGGTGGCTGTTCCTTTGTTTATCTTTATGGGAATAATGCTTGAAAAAACCAAAATTGCAGCTGGACTATTACAATCAATTGGCGAGCTTTTTGGATCTACTAAAGGAGGACTTGGTATTGGCGTTGTGATAGTTGGTATGTTGCTAGCGGCCTCTACTGGGATTGTGGGAGCTACCGTTGTGACTATGGGAATGTTGTCTTTACCTTCAATGATGAAGGCAGGCTATGACCAAAAAATTGCTACAGGTACAATTTGTGCAGCTGGAACCCTAGGCCAAATAATACCTCCTTCAATTGTTCTTGTTTTATTAGCAACAATTTTACAGGGCGCTAATGAGGAGGCTGCGATGCTTGTTGGTAATCTTGCCCCTGAGCCTGTTACTGCAATTGATTTATTTGCAGGTGCTCTTTTACCTGGGCTGCTTTTAGTTGTTTTATTTATCATTTTTATTTATTTTTATGCCCGTATAAATCCAAGTTCTTGTCCTCCAGTTGAGACCAATAAATCAAGAGGTGAGATATATTTGGAAGCTGCAAAATCAATTATTCCTCCCCTTACTTTAATTGTACTGGTATTAGGTTCGATATTATTTGGTGTGGCCACACCTACTGAGTCTGCATCAGTGGGGGCAGTGGGAGCAGCAATTATTGCCCTGATGAAAGGGGAGTTAAATTATAAAAATTTAAAAGAAACTGCATTAGGAACTGTGAAGTTAAGTTCTTTTGTTTTTGTTATCCTCATAGGAGCCTCAATGTTTTCATTAGTATTTCGTGGCTTTGGAGGTGATGAGATGATTGAGCATTTTCTTGGAGGTCTACCTGGCGGTCTTTATGGTGCCTTAATAGTAGTCATGTTAGTAATATTTCTTTTAGGATTTTTTCTTGATTATATAGAAATAATATTTGTAATAGTTCCCTTAGTTGGTCCAATTTTAATAGCTAATGGAGCTGATCCTTTGTGGTTAGGAATTTTAATTTCTTTAAATCTTCAGACTAGCTTCCTAACTCCTCCTTTTGGTTTTTCACTTTTCTTTTTGAGGGGTGTAGCACCAGATGAAATCCAAACTCGAAATATGTATAAAGGAGTTATTCCTTTTATAGGAATTCAAATATTAGCAATTTTCATAGTTGGTTTTTTTCCAGAGATTGCTACCTGGTTGCCAGATAAAATGTTTTAACAATCATCATCCCCGAAATCTCGGGGATGATATAATTTAAAGTAATTTTTAAGAAGAAGGATACGCAAATGGTAGACTTCTAACTCTCATGTACTCTCTTTCAGAAGTGTTAGTCCATCTAAGAATAGTAGATCTAAACTCAACAATATGAGAGAAGAGTTCCTGAGATATGGAATCTTCAGATGCGATTGAACTACAAACTTCACCCGCTCTTTGGCCAAGCGCATTCATAACTTCATCTGGTAATTGTCTCATTTGAACGCCATGCTCATTAATCAGCTTTTGATAAGCACTGTCATTTATAGCTTGGAACATTGATAATACTTCCATGTTTACCGCCTTTGAAGCAACAGTAATTAGTTCTTTAGTTGCGTCATCCAGCTTCTCCCATTCAAACATATCGATTGAACAGTCAAGAATAGTTGCTGGTTCGTGCCAACCTGGGTTATAGTAATATTTAGCAGCTTGATGTAAGCCTTTACCTAAATCTGCGGCTGGGCCAATCCACTCAGTAGCATCAATAGCGCCTGAAGCAAGAGATGGTAGAACGTCAGCACCGGCTAATAGAACAGTATTTGCACCAAAAGATTTTAATACTTCTCCACCAAGTCCCGGCATTCTAATTTTTAAGCCATCAAAATCAGAGATAGCGTTTATTTCTTTATTAAACCATCCCCCCATTTGATTACCAGTGTTACCCATTGGTAGGAATTTAACACCAATAGAATTATAAGCTTTATCCGCTGCCTCAATACCTCCACCATAGTAACACCATGCATTTTGCTCTTGAGCAGTTAAACCAAAAGGTAGTGCTGCAGAAAAAGATGGGGCCATACTGATGTTTGTCCAGTAGTAACCTGCACCATAAGCCATTTGAGCTGCACCTGATCTAACTGCATCAAGAGACTCAAGGGGTGGAACAAGTTCACCTCCATGATAAACTGTTATCTTTAATTTATCAGATTGATTATTAACGTAGCTAGCAAATCTATCTATTGCCTTACCTAGTCCACTTGCTTTACCAAACGCAGAGCAGGCAATCCATTCCATATGCCCACCAGATATAGCTGGAGCAGGAAATGATGAAACCGCTGCGGCACCCAGTGCTGCAGCACTAGCGCCTTTCAGGAAGCTTCTTCTTTTCATAGGCTTGCTATTCTTTATCTTTTTAGCCATAATTATTCCCTCCTATAATTATAAATAATTAATTATTTTTATTAGTGATTATTATACCAATAATTACAGAAACAATTCCAGCGTAATGATAGGTCTCAAGTGTCTCTTGAAATACTAAATAGGCAAGAATACCGCCAAATATAGGCATCAAATGTAAAAAGGGTCCAGATTTATTTGGGCCTATTAATGCCACTCCCGTGTTCCAGCAAATATAAGAAAATATGCTTGGAAAAATACCTGTATAGCCGATCACCAGTAATGTTTTCTGATTAAATTCCAAATAGTTATTTTGAACAAAAATATCAAATAAGAATACTGGAAATAATAAAATTACAGTAAAGACAAATGATAGGTATAAAAAGCTAAAACCCGAAACTCCAGTTTCATTTTTTTTTAAAAAAATTGAATAAAGAGCCCATGAGGTTACTGCTAATAAAATGAATAAATCACCTGAGTAAAACTCAGAGTTTAATATATTTTGATAGTTTCCTTTAGCTATAACAAAACTAACTCCTAATAAGGAAATAATTACACCAATCATTTGATAAATATTTGTCTCAGATTTATAGATTAATTTATTGAGTAAAATAATTAGCATGGGTGTTGTGGTTATAACCAAAAGAGAATTTATAACAGTTGTAGCAGTTAAACCTATGTAGACTAGAGTGTTGAAAAGAGTAGGGCCTGTTAATATTATTAGAAATATCATTCCAGGCTGTTTTTTTAGAAGTAGTAAATCCTTAATTGCTTTTTGAAGACAAAACGGAGTTAAAATTATAAAAGCAATTACCCACCTATAAAAAGCCAGTGACAGAGGAGATACAAGATTTTCTAAAGAGGAGAGTCTGCCAATAATAAAATTACCTGACCAAAAAAGGGAAGCGAAACATAAAAAGATTGCTGCCTTTAAAGAATTACTCACAAAAAAATATTATAATCTTTCTATAGCCATAGCTAATCCCTGGCCCCCACCAATACACATGCTAGCGACACCGAATTTTTGTTTTGTCCTTTTTAATTGATGGGCAAGTGTAGTAAGAATTCTTGTTCCAGAACATCCAATGGGATGACCTAATGCAATAGCACCTCCAACAATATTTAGTTTATTCGGATCTATCTTTAAAGATCGCTGAACAGCCACTGAAGTTGCCGCGAAAGCCTCATTAATTTCAATTAAGTCAAAAAAGCCAATTTTTACAGACATTTTTTTCATTAACTTTTGTATAGCAGTAATGGGTGTGACTCCCATGAAGTCAGGATTCCCAGCCGAAGCAGACCAATCTAAGACCTTAGCTAATGGCTTAATTTTATTTGTTTTGATGTAATCACTAGATGCCAATACAAGAAAAGCAGCTCCATCATTTAAGGATGAAGCATTACCTGCCGTAACAGTACCTGTTTTTTTAAACGCAGCTTTTAATTGACTCAGTTTACTTAAAGTTGTGTCACTACGAACCTGATCTTTGTAATCAGATTTAATTAATTCATTTTTAAAATACTTATTTTTTTGTGCTTTATAAGTTTTGAGGTAAGATTGATAAGCATACTGGTCTTGTTCCTGTCTTGTTACTGTATATTTACGAGAAACATTTTCTGCAGTTATTCCCATATGCTCTTTTGAAAAAGCATCCGTTAATCCGTCATTAACGAGAGTATCGATGAAAATATTATTTCCTAATTTTTTTTCACCCGTTCTACTTAAATAGGCATGACGTGCCCTTGACATGCTTTCTTGTCCACCAGCCAAGATTAAGTCAGCTTCAGAAGTAAATATTTTAGTTGCCCCATCAATTGCAGCCCTCAATCCACTTCCACAGACTTGATTAACTACATAGGCAAAAGATGACTGTTGTAAACCTGAACTCAGGGCAACTTGTCTAGCTGTATTCATTCCTAAACCACTTGTTAGAACTTGACCGAGCACTAAACCCTCTATGTCTTTTACATTTATTTTAGGATTTCTATCTAATAAACCTTTTACACAGCTAACACCAAGGTCCACTGATTCAATTTTTTTGTAATTACCTAAGTAGGCTCCAATAGGAGTTCTTGCTCCATCAATAATATAAACTTCTTTCATCTATTTTATTTTTAAACTCTTATACTCCTGAACTGACTCTGGGTTTGCTAATGCTCCCAAATTTTGGACTTTATCATTATTAATTATTTTTTTGACAAGAATTTCTGAATTTTTACCACTTTTTGTTCTAGGAATATCCTTGATAACATATGTTCTCCATGGAACATGACGAGGACTTAGTGTTGATTTTAGGTGTTTTTTTATAGTTTCTTCAAAATTATTAGGTCTTTTGGTTAAAGTTGATTTTAAAAATAAAATAATTTTTTCATCATTGTCAGTTATAAAGCCTGTGGCAAGGCAATCTACAATCCAATTAAATTTTTGAAGACTATTATAAATCTCACTAGTACCTATCCTTACTCCCCCTGGATTTAAGGTGGCATCCGACCTGCCATATATAATATATCCACCATTGACTGTTTTTTTTACGTAATCACCATGAGACCAAATATTTTTAAATTTATTAAAATATGCAGATTTATATTTACTAAAGTTTTTATCATTCCAAAAATATACTGGTTTAGAAGGAAAAGGAGTTTTGCATACTAGTTCTCCTGTCGATTTAGTTGGCTTGCCTTTTTCATTGAAAATATCAATATTCATTCCAAGTCCAGGTCCTTGAATTTCACCAGCGTAAACAGGCAATGTAGGAACACCTAACATAAAGCATGAAACTATGTCAGTACCTCCACTGACAGAATGTATAAAGGATTTAGAATTTAATTTTTTATTCATAAATTTAAATGTCTCAGGACTTAAAGGTGATCCGGTTGATATGAAACATTTTAAGTTTTTTAAAATATTTATTTTTTTACTTTTATAATTGTTCTGAATAATTTCATAAATTTTTGCACCTGCTCCTAACATTGTAGATTTTGTTTTTTTAGTAAGATTAATTATCCGATCAACTTTAGGATAGAACGGGGAACCATCATAGAGAACAATAGAAGAACCTAATAATAAGTTAGAGACGGTCCAATTCCACATCATCCAACCGCAAGTGGTCAAAAAAAACATTTTATCAGTTTTTTTTACATTAGTGTGAAGAGAGAGCTCCTTTAAGTGTTGTAATAAAGACCCTCCATGTCCATGTGTAATACACTTTGGTAGTCCAGTTGTTCCGCTAGAGTAAAGCACGTACAGAGGATGATTAAAGTCTAATTGTGATATAGGTGATTGGTGATGAAATTTTTTATTTTTATAAATTTTTTTTAGTGGAGATTGACTATTGGATGGATAAGAGGTTCTTATAATTTTGGGGCTACTAAGTACTTTTTTTATTTTGGCGGTATGTTTTGAGTAATTATATTTTTTTCCATTATGGTAATAATAATCCCCTATTATTAAAATCTTGGGTTTGAGTTGAGAAAACCTGTCAACAACAGCCTGGAATCCAAAATCAGGAGAGCAAGAAGACCAAACCGCTCCGATTTTTGAGGCTGCAAGTAAGCTGATGATTGTATCTGGGATATTGGGTAAATAGCCTGCAATAACATCACCGGGACGAACGTTGAGAGACTTAAAATAATTACTAAGGCTATTAACTTTTAGATTGAGCTCTTTGTAATTTATATTTTCCTGATATTCATTTTCTCCAATAAATTGTATCGCTAAATCCAGAGAATTATTTCTAGAGATTAATTCATAATAATTAATTTTACATTTATCAAAAAACTTAGCTCTCCAAAACTGATGACTTGGTTTATAATTTTGAAGAATTTTATTTTTTTTTATTGAGATATCAAAAAATTCAACTATCAAATTCCAAAATTGATCGGGATGTTTATTTGTCCACTTCCACAACTTTTCATAACTCGTAAATTTTTTTTTATATTTTATCTCAATTAACTTTTGAAATTTGAATAGGTTTGTTGTTTGAATTTGTCTTTTAGAAGGCTGGTAAAGTTTATTCATTTTATTTGAATAAAGATTTGAGATCTTGAGGTATTTTCTTTGGTTGACCGAGTGGGCTAACACATACCAATATAATCTGAGAAATAAAAATAACTTTATTATTTCTAAGTATATTTTGTTCTAACTCAAAAGATGCATTATTGATTTTAAGAAATTTCGATTGAACAATAAGCTCATCTTCTAATTTAGCTGGATGAATATAATCACAGTTAATTTTTTTTACTATAAATAAACAATCATAATCATCATTTAATTTTTTTAGACTAAAGCCTAAATCATTAATTAAATTAGTTCTGGCTCGTTCGGTAAATTTTAAATAATTGGCGTAGTATACAACTCCTCCTGAGTCCGTATCCTCGTAATAGATTTTTAACTTAAATTCATACATCATGTTGTAAGTCCTAAATAAATCAAATATGTAAGTGAAATAATAGCTATACCAAAAATTAAATATTTATATTCATTCATGCTTTGATCTATTTAATATAGTTAATGAAGAGAATATATATATCGAAAATATAAATTTTTTTAAAACGAATAACTTGAATAAACTTTTATATTATTTTCATCTTTAAACGAAGATTGATGGATATCTTCCTCTAAATTCAATGGAAGGTAAATATCTATGCCTCCTCTAATTTGCGAAAGGAAACGACTTTCGTAGTTAAAGGTTAAAGCTCTAGAGTTTTTTTCGAGGTCGCTTTGAATTGATAGAAAATACTGGGTATCCTCAATATCATTGAGAACTAGTCTTGCTCCATAAAATAAATCATTTTGAAAACCATGATGAGATTTTGAACCTCTACTATCACTTGAATATTCGATAATATTTGCCAGATCCCAATTTTTTTCAAATACGCCATATAAGGAGTGCTCTATTCCAAGAATAGAGCCCTGATATTCCTCAATGATACCATTGGCATTATACTGATTACTTCGAGAAATAATTTCACCCTTAAATAAATAGTCACCCTTCGTTGCTTGTAAATCAAGTCCTATTTGAGTTATTTCAGAATAATTAGGAACTAGAGTATTTGAGACTACATTGAAGGCAGGATCTTTTGTATTACCTTTATAATAAGATAAACCATAGTCATATTCATTTAAATAACCAGACCATCTCAATGCTATTCCTATATTATTATTATCTGCACCTTTAGAGTATAGGTTAGAACTTGATATATTCAGTGACTGTTGAGATCTAATATCAGACCTAGGGTAAATATTTGATTGGGAGGGAAGTATATAAAAATCTAATTCGCTAGATGATAAATATTTTTTAAGATTGATCATAGGTTGGCCAATCTTTTTACTTATTGCTAAGCCTGAAGAAAAGTCTTTAGAATTAATAACATCAACAGGGTTAAAGAATTCATTTTTTCCCCAAAAAATAATATTATTTCCAATGAGAACATTCATGTCTGATAAAGAATAATCTAAATAAGCTTCATTGAAATTAATGTTAGAGGAAGAATTTGGATCAGACTCCTTGGCATCAATCTTAATTTTTCCAGACAGATTATTGTTTTCAAAAAAATAGTTATATTCTAACCTAACAGAATTAAGATAATTTTTTCTGTTGTCGTTAGAAATATCTTTAGAGAAAAAAGTAGAGCTAATTTCGACTTCTCCATAATGCTCTGTATAAATTTCAGACAATAAATTTGGGGAATTAAAAAATATTAGGAATAAAAATAGTAGTTTTTTCATCTAGCCATTTTGGCTAATTTTTCTGGGTTAAAATCGTTAACTGATAGATTGGTTTGAAATTCGTAATTTTCCCAAGTTATATTCGTAGATTTTCCAGTCTGTAAATTAATCATCTCTAAAATGTCCGCTCTCCAAAACTTTTCGAGATATTTTTGATAATTTTTGAAGTTTAACTCTTTTTCAAGATCGCCTCTTCTATTGTGAAATTTAACAGTTTGGTACCTCAGTTCATCAATATCTATGTATATTACTCGCATAGAATAGCCGGATTTCTTATTCTTTGGAGTTGCTTCAATAACGTGGCATTGAAGGGTGGAGTCTGCTGGACACGCAATCTCCTCTAACCATACAAAGTTATAATCTTCAGGCTCGTCAGTTGATAAATCTTCATAGGAAAATTCAGAAGATACAAACTTTCCAGTTCTATTAGACGAGGATATTCTTTTTACTCTTTTTAGGGCTGGGAGATATAACCACTGATCATCATCTTTAGGTTCTATGTTTGCGTGTGTGAGCAATGAAGTACCCTTGACATCTCTGGGCTCACTAAAAACAATAATGCTTTTATCTCCTAAAGTTTCATCCAACTCTTCAAAAATAAAATTTTTAAAGCTTCTGACACTTTCATTGCCTGATTTATCTTTGAGTATCATTTTACCTTCAACAGTGCTGTCAATAAAACCATTATCTAAAGCAATACTTTTTTCAATGATCTCTAAACCTTTTTCCTCAGCAGATTGAGAGAAGGCATTATTAAAAATTATAGTTAAAAGAATAGTTAAAATTAAAGTTATATTTTTCATACTGTTTTCCTTTTTATTTTAAAGTTGTCTACCCAAATCAATACTGGTGGCAGTAATAAATAATCTACTACTAATGCGAAGACTACCGTTATTGCTGTTAATTGCGCCATATCTTTGTTAACTGCAAAACCTGATTGGGCCAATACACAAAAACCTAAAAAAAGACCAATAGTGGTAGTGGTTAAGGCCATACCAACTTTGTTAAATGCCTCTCTAACACTATCTTCAGGCGATTTACCATTTTTACGAGCTTTGGCATATTTCAACATGAAGTGGACTGAGTCATCCACAACTATGCCTAGGGTCATTGCTACAACAATAGAAACAGCTAAGGTAACCGAGCCAGTAAAATAACCCCATAAGCCAAAAGCCATAGCTGCAGGTAGTAGGTTTGGTATTAAGCTCATTAACCCATACTTAACGTTTCTAATGACTAGTAAAATAATGAATGAAATACCTATAAGAGCCAGACCTGTCCCCTTTAGCATAGCTGGGACATCACGGGAAGAAATTCTTGAGAAAACTTGAGAAGTGCCGGTAGATTTTGTATTGAGCTCAGGCGCGTTTTCATCAAACCAATTTTGGACTTTCTCATCAAGTTCTAGGAAGCCTTTTGTAGTGGTCTTAGCGACATTAGCAGTGACTCTTAATGCTGATTTATCAACATTTATTTGGTCAGTTAAGTCCAATCCATATCCAAGAGATAGTTCATAAAGAAATAAGTATTGGGCGGCCTCAAGTTCTGATTCAGGAACTTTATAAAAAGCTTCGTTATCATCATTCATATTTTGGTTTAATCTTTTTACGACATCCGTGTAGGACCTCACACTAGATATGTTGGGTTGGCTTCTAAGAAAGTTAACTAAAGATTCTACTTTTAATAAATACTCCGGATCATTAACTCCATTTTCGGCACCCGAGTTAACTGAATATTCTAGAGCATTCAACCCTGCAAAGTTATCTTCATAATAGTCAATTGACTGTCTGAGTTCGTACTCTGGCCCAAAGTATCTTAAGAAATCATCTTCTAGTGATATTTTTGATATTCCAAAAATTAAAATTGCAACTAAGCCTACTGTGAAAGCTAGCAAAGAATTTTTTCTTTTAATAACAAACTCCGCTAAAAAACTCATACTTTTATCCATACCTGCTTGCTTATTTTGTTTTTTCAAAGGTAATAGACTAATTAAAGCTGGAAGCATTGTAAGTGTATAGAATAAAGCTGCTATGACGCCAACGAAAACAATATTTCCTAATTGTCTAAATGGAGGAGATATAGAAAAGTTTAAAGATAGAAATCCTATAGCTGTTGTAAGACAAGCAACAGTAATTGCAGGTCCATGATCAACAATTGACCTTCTAACCCATTCGTTTCTATCAGGTGTTACAGTCATGGTCTGCCTTACAGAGGAGAGTATGTGTACAGCGCTTGCAACTGCTAATGTCATAACCATCAAAGGTGCAACAACAGTAGCGTTATTGATGTTTGTCCCAGACCATCCTAAAGCTCCTAGTGAAGAGCCAGCACATAAAATTATAATAATAAAGATTAATCCCACACCAAATATAGTTCTCAGAATAATGGCTACAGCGATGAGAGTTACTAAAATCATCATAGGAGTAAGCTTAGCTGTATCGTCTTGACCAGAAATACTATATTGGTTATTTAGGGGAACAAATCCAACCATTCTAACTTCAATATTGGGAAACTGGCTTTCAAATTCTTGCTTAAGAACTTCAACCTCATCCATGACATATGGAATTTCAACAATTGCATCTTTGCCCGGAAGCCGGAATAAAATATTTACCTGAGATATTGAATTGTCGTCATTAATAAAGGCATTTTGTAATTCAATTCTTGAATTTGCTACTTTTTTTGCATAATTTGCATCCTCTTCGGAAATATTATCAATATCTGTAATCAAATCTTCAACAACTAAACTGTCTTCTTCCGCATAACTATTTTGATAGTTAGTAAGTGAATAAACAGTCCTAACATATGGCAATAACCAAGCTTTTTCAGTGAGTTGTCCGATTGCATTTAAAGTTTCAGGGGTAAAAATATTCCCATCCTTAGGTGAAATGACAAAGGCTAAATTATCGTCTTTGGAGTATTCTGATTCAAAATTATCAAGGGCAATTCTATCTGGGTTATTTTTATCAAAGAAAACTCTGGCATCAGTATCGAATTTTATGTTGGGAGCTCCTGCCATAAGTCCTAAGGCAATAATTAAACCAAAAAAAATAAAATAAAGACGTCTTTTTATGACAAGCTCAGCAAGTGTAGGGAAAAAATTTTTCATTCAGAATAAGTACATTATTAAATTGAAAAATATATTAAATTTTAAACATTGATCTATGATTTTATTACATAGATCATATGAAAATAGAAACATCTAACTTTTTAAAACGCTTACTGCAAAGGCTGAAGTTATCATCGATATGGAATAGACCTGGAAATGCAACACACTTAATTTTTGCTTTGTGGGCGGACAAAGTGCTCTCAACTGAGTCTTCTATAGCTATGCACTCTGAGGGATGTGTTTCTAAATCATTAAGTGCTTTTAAGTAGATGTCTGGTTCTGGTTTTGGCTTCTTGATTAAACTGTTATTACCGATGAAATCAAAATCTTCTCTAATAATTTTTTTATTAAGAGTTGTAAAGACAGAGTCAATATTCTCAATTGTAGTAGATGTTACAAGGCCTGTTTTGATATTATTTCTTCTAGCATATTCTAAAACATCTAAGACTCCTTCTCGTGGTAAGGTAATGCGGGATCTTAATTTTTCATTATAAATTGCTGTCTTTCTTTCTCTAATTTTTTTGGCATCAACATTTGTATTATTTTTTTCAGCAAAATCTTCAATTCTTTTAGTTCCGCCAGATTTTTTTAATAATTGTTTATATCTCTCTTGATCCCAATGCCAATCTAGCCCTATCTCTTTGAAAGCCTGATTAAAGGACTCTCTTTGTATATTAGATGTCTCTATTAATGTTCCAATTGAACCAAATAAAAGTGCTTTCATAATTTTTTAATATGTAACAGGACTTAAAATTAATTCACTAATTAAATTGAGCTTAAAGACATTTTCTTTGAATATTTTTTTTTCGGAGCACTTTTTATGACTGCTTGACCGCACCGCATTACTCCCCTTTTTTTATCAAATGTCATTTGGGGTTCGCCGTACAATTTCCACCCATTAGATATCGCTTCTGTTACTCGATGACAAAATTCTGACGTGTCATCATCTGTGATAAATCTAAAACCTTTCATTAATACTCCTTATTTTAAAGTAAGCTGCCAATAAAAGTTAATGATAATCAAATAATCAATATTCTCAATATAGATTTAGGTATTAGAAATTATTTGATGATGTTTTTAAAATCTATGAATTTATTTAAAAGTAAATAAAATCAGGAAAAGGTTCCGTGGTGTAACGGATAGCACAAATGACTTCGGATCATTTAGTCAGGGTTCGAATCCTTGCGGGACCGCCAAAATGTCTTAAGTAAATTTGGAAACTTCAGCAAGTTTAAGTTTAAATCTTCAGGAAATGTTTGAAAGACTTTATGTAGGACTTTAATTATGACAAAAGTAATTATAAAGCTCATAATTGTATCGCTTAAAAAGTGATCCCCTTCCATAATTCTTAATAAAGACATCAGACCAATAGCTACATAGGCAAATGTGTTCCAAGTTGTTTTATTAAATATTAGAAGCAAAGCTAATGATAATGTAAAAAAAGAAACGTCTCCTGAAACAAAACTACAATTAGTATCGCAATAATTAACATTCAACCATGGGATAGTAAAGGGTTCCTCACCACCAAATTGAATAGTATCGTTGGGTCTTGCTCTGCCCCAAAGATTTTTAAAGATTGAATTAACAACAACTCCTGTCCCTACGATTAGACATGTAAAGAGATAAGTCCAATCTCTAACAGGGATATCTAAAATCTTTTCTTTGTATTTTATTTGTTTAACGATAGCTGCCAAAGGTATGAAAAAAACCAAAAGTGCCAAGAGCGGCATTATCATTTTTCTGATAAAATAAATAAACCAATCACTTTCTGAGGCTATAAAGCTACCGTCCTGACCATAAAATAGGCCACTTACTGTAATGTCTAAATTTGGAAATAAGAAAAATAAAATTGAAAGTAGCAAGGTTATGGTGAGCGTCTTAAAATAGAAGTTAAAATTCAAGTATAGAGAAAATATATTTTTAAAGATTTTATTAACATATCCAAATATTTGTTCTATTTCATCTTTTGGTGTGTAAATTTTTTCTTTCAAGTCGAAAAGTTTATTTTTACTGAAGAATTTATTACGCACAAATATAGTACTCAAATAGGCAACTATGACGCCACCGAAAATATCGCTAATAAAGTGTGCTCCGATAATCACTCGAGTTGATGCAATAATAATAGCCAATGTAATTAAAAAGTTCTTAATCTTGGGAAAGAGGAAAAATAAGCAAAATATAAAAGCAAAAATAGTAGTTGTATGGCCTGAAGGAAAAGAGTGCCACCTTGAGTCAAAATTTAGAATATCAAGACCTTTCATATCAAATCCATTATATAAGATCGGTCTCGGCCGGCCGATAATATGTTTAGCTATTTGAGCAATAACGCCACTGAGGAGAATTGAAAAAAATATAAATAGACTAATATCCCCAACCGAGGCAATAATCTTATTTTTATTATTTACTATTTTTATCCCCCCCCAAATAATTATTGTAGGTATAAAAAAATATAACGAGTCACCAAAATGAGTAAGAGAAGAAAATAAAGATTTAGTTTGAGAGTTGATTTCATAAAAGAAACTTGAGATCGCGTAATCAAAAAAGAAAAAAAATATTAGGCCAAATACAAGATATAAACATACTCTTTTCTCATTTTTGTTTAATTCTAAAAAGAAATTCATAATTTTTTAAAATTTATGTTTATAAAAGACTTTTGGTGCAAATCTAATACTGTTTTATTTACAGAGTTTATATCATTAATAGGTAAATCTGTTAAAGAAGTAAAAGTTAGCTGAATATTGCATTCAGGCTTAAAATTTAGGTAGATATTATCTTCAAAATAAAGAGAGAGTAATGGTGACTTATTCTCAATAATTTTTAATTTACTTTCTTCCATCGAACACTTCAGATCGTTTTCTAGAGTCTGAGATATGACATTTGGTATGAGTTGATCATTATACTGATAATAAAAAAAACCCGCTGTCAAAGAAAACACCATTATAAATGAAAATAGAGCAGTCTTATGAATTTCTATAATTGATTGTGCATGAATAAAAAACATAGGGTTAAATAAGGAAAATAAAATAACAGCTCCATAAAAAAAATAATTTTCAAAAGGAACGTCTTCAATGCTCAGATAAAAGGAAGTATCAGTATAAATAATTAAGATAGGAATAATAAATAATGATAAGTAAATAAGTTTTGTCCATTTCATTTGGACAAATTCTAAAGTACGAAAAATATAAATAGAAATTAATGGTAATATAAATACTAACAATCCCAAATTCATTTCTTTAGAAAAAATAAAAACAATTATGGAAATAAAAATTATTAATAAAAAAAATAAAAGATCTCTGTTCCAATTAAGTTTCTTAAATATATTAAAAAAAAATGCAATAAATAGTATCCCCGTAAGAGGCAGTAGTATTGGGATAATATATGTCAGCCTATCTAAAACAAGTTTGAGGGAGTAATGTATATTTAAAAGTGATGTTTCTTGACCAAGTCTATTAATTATTAAAAGCACAATTGCTACAATATAAAGAAAAGAAATATTTGAAATAATACTCAATCTTTTTTCTTTTTCTAATTTGAAGTTTATTAATTTAATTACACTTAGGACAGTGATAATAATGAGGCAATAAAAATTACCCATTAACAATGCTATTAAACTAAAAATATTTAAAGAGATTAAATTAGTTATTTTATTTTCTTCTAAAGTCTTGAAAAGAAAATATAGGATAAATAAATTTAATAAACCCGATAAAAGAAAACCCTGTATAGTTAAAAAAGAAAATAAGATTCCTCCACTTATTAAAAATGCCCCTATGGGATTCCACAGGTCTAAATCATAAAATTTTAATTTAATAATTTTATAAGTGATAAAAACAATTAAGAGGAGATATAAAAAATTTATTACTCTTAATATTTGATATTGACCAGACATCAACGAACCAATTATTGAATAGAAAGCTTTATAGATGAGAAAATGTAAATCTATTATTTTAGAAAACGATAAATTGGTTTCATCTTTAATAGAAATTATAAACCCTATGTCTTGGTTAGAAATTAATGGCGTGAACACGGATAAAACTCCAAGCAATAAGAAGAAAAAAATAAGATAAAAGAATGTCGGAATTTTTTCTGGGAATCTAAATATGGACATGTTTCAATTTACTAAATTTAGTAGCATATTGGCTGTATTAATTCTATATATAGTGGTTATTTCAATTTTCTTGATGTTATTTTAAGGCCCAATTATAGTCCTTCTAAGAGAGAAAATCTCTATTTTTACAGCCTTATAGAAGCGGCTTTTTTCTTAGTGGGCCACTTCTTTCTTTAAAAGGGTTAGGACAATTAGTTCTAACCCTTTTTTTAATTATGTAATATCTTTGCGTCTTATGCTTAAATTGATCTTCATGGCAATATTTTTTTTTCTTGGATATTTTCTTGCTGATACTGAGTTAGTTGAAATACCTTTTGAAAAAATACCTTATATTGAAAATTTATACGAGGTAGTTGATGATTAATACAGACAGTGTATTGCATGGTTTTACAGATTTAAAAAATTTAGATGACCTAGGTCCAATAGTCCTTAATCAAGCAAAGGGTATCTATGTGTACGATCAAAGTGGTAAAAAATATTTAGATGCAAATTCAGGGCTGTGGAATTCTGTTGTGGGCTTTGATCACCCTAGAATGATAGAAGTTGCTAAAAAACAATATGAAAAATTTTCAGGTTATCATTCTTTTTTTGGCAGAATTTCAGAACCGGCTGTGAGACTTGCAGATAAACTAATTGAAATATCTCCTTTTTCACGAGGAAAAGTTTTTTTTACTAATTCAGGCTCTGAAGCAAATGATACAACAGTTAAACTCTTATGGTTTATCAACCGTCGCAAAGGTAAACCTCAACGAAGAAAAATTATCACACGTATCAATTCTTATCATGGGGTGACCGCAGTATCGGCTTCTATGACAGGGAAACCTTATAATAGTGAATTTGGATTGCCTTTAGAAGGTTTTATTCATTCTGCTTGTCCCCATTATTGGAAATTTGGCCATGAGGGTGAAAGTGAAGAGGCTTTTACTATTAGGATGGGAGAGGATTTAGAAAATATTATTCAAAAAGAAGGACCTGAAAGTATTGCAGGCTTCTTCGCTGAGCCAGTTATGGGTGCTGGAGGTGTTATCCCTCCATCCCAGGGTTACTTTGATTTAGTACAAACAATTTTAAAAAGATACGATATTCCATTCATAGCTGATGAGGTGATTTGTGGTTTTGGAAGAACAGGAAATTTATGGGGCTCTCAGACATATAATATACAGCCAGACATTGTTATAGCTTCGAAATGTATCACATCAGGTTTTTTTCCTTTGGGGGCAGTTATTCTGGGAGAAAGAATGACCCAACAAATGATGGATGCCTCCTATGAAGCTGAAGAGTTTTTTCATGGATTTACTGCAGGCGGTCATCCGGTTGGATGCGCTTTAGCATTAGAGGCAATTGATATTATAATTAATGAAAAAATGATTGAGAATGTAAGAAGATTAGAACCTATTTTTATGGGTGGATTAAAGAAATTTGAAGGATTGGATCATATCGGTGAGGCCAGAGGAGTTGGTCTTATGGGTGCTCTTGAAATGGTTCAAGATAAAAAATCAAAAAAATCTTTTGATGGTTCCATCTCAATTGGTGAAAGAGTAGCTAACAAGTGTATAGAGAATGGACTAATTTGTAGACCTCTTGGTCCTTCCATAGTTTTATGTCCACCTTTTATTACTACAGACGATGAAATGGAAATTATATTTGATACTTTAGATAAAACTTTAAAAAAGGTTTTTAGCGAAGTTAAGTCTTTAATATAACTGAGCCAGTCGTTTTTCGACTTTCTATATCGATATGTGCCTGAGCTACTTCCTCAAGTTTGTATTCCGTGATATTTTTAAATTCAATTATTTTTGTTTCAATCATCTCAAATAGCATGGCGCTTGATTGAAGAAGCCACTTACGATTAGCATAGAAATGAAAAAGAGTAGGGCGAGTTAAATGAAGAGAGCCCGTCATTAAATCAGACATTTGTAATTTTTTATACATTCCAGATGATTGCCCAAAGGAAACAACAGTTCCATGTTTTTTTAGACATTTAAAAGAATCAAACATAGTATCTTGGCCAACACTATCGTATACAACATCAACTCCTTCATTATTAGTGAGGGCTTGAACTACACTTAAAAATTTTTGATCTTTATAATTAATCATTTTTGCATAACCATTACTAGTAGCTATACTGCATTTGTGGTCTGAGCCTGCCGTCCCTATAAGATGACATCCTATACTGTTAATCCATTGGCCTGCAATTAAACCAACGCCTCCAGCAGCAGCATGAAATAAAACTTTATGATGAGGCTCTAATTTAAAACTATCCAATACAAGATATTTAACGGTTAATCCTTTTAGGATAGCAGATGCTGCAATTTCGTATGAAATACTATCAGGAATTAAAACTGCTAAGTTTTCATCAATAACTCTATGTGTTGAGTAAGCGTTATTCGCCTGAGCATAAGCAACACGATCGCCGACTTTAAAATTTTCTACGTTTTGTCCAATAGCCTCTATTTCGCCTGCTCCCTCTGAGCCTAAAACTAAGTTTTGTTCATAAGGCCAAGGATAAAGCCCCTCTCTAAAATAAATATCAATAAAATTAACACCAATAGAATGATTTTTAATTAAAACTTCATTTGGTTTTAAATTAGGTAATTCAAAATCTATTTTTTGTAATACATTTACTCCACCCGGCTTTTTTGCAACTATAGAATGCATTAAGGCAATTTATACTATCCTCATATATGAATAAATATTAATTTCTAAAGACTTGAAAAAATTTCTTTCAATCCCAAATTAATTAAAGAAGTTGCCATTAGGGGCTTTTTTATAAACAACGCAGGTTTAAAAAACTGCAATTTAAATTAACGCTTAAGGAGGTTAATTATGACTACATTTGACTTATCTCCATTATGGAGATCATCAGTGGGATTTGATGAGTTTGATAGACTTTTCGACTCTGTATTTTCTACAAATAATAAGGGTGCTTCATATCCACCTTACAATATCGCTAAGCACGATAAAAATATTTATCAGATTACAATGGCTATTGCTGGATTTGATCAACATCAAATTAATATTTCTCAGGAAGGTAATTTGCTTACAGTCAAAGGAGTTATGGGCAATGATAAAGAAGAGGATAAAACTGAATTTCTTTATCGAGGTATTGCCAATAGAAACTTTGAGAGAAAATTTGAGTTAGCTGATACTGTAAAAGTTATCAAAGCTGATTTAAAAAATGGATTGCTAAGTATTGATCTGGAAAGAGAGATACCTGAGCATCAAAAGCCAAGAAATATTCAAATTAATACTGACAAACTTTTGTCAGCTTAATAAAAATGGGGGCACTAAGCCCCCTTTTTTTTTATTAGTCTAATTGAGAAGCAACAAATTCCCAGTTTACTAGATTATCGAGAAATGCCTTTAAGTAGTCAGGGCGTTTATTTCTATAATCAATATAATAAGAATGTTCCCACACATCACATCCCAAAATAGGCTTCATCCCATCAACTAAAGGGTTAGAAGCATTGGGGGACTTTGTGACAACTAGCTTGCCATTGTCAATAGCTAGCCAAGCCCAACCTGAGCCAAATTGTGTTGTGCCTGCTTGAACAAAAGCTTCCTTGAATTGATCCACACCACCAAAGTCAGAGATAATTCTGCTTTCTAGCTCAGAAGGTATAGCGCCTCCACCACTGGGTTTCATACATTGCCAAAATAAAATATGATTCCAGTGTTGGCCTGCATTATTAAAAATTCCAGCCATAGTGCTCTCTTTAGATGATTTAACAACAATATCCTCTAATGAAGCGTCTTGTAAGTCTGAGTCTTTGACCAAGTTGTTTAAATTAGTTACATAAGTTTGATGATGTTTGCCGTGATGAAAATCCAGGGTTTCCGAAGACATATACGGTGCAAGGGCATCATTTGCATAGGGTAAATTAGGTAGTTCAAAAGCCATATTTGTTTCCTTTTATTAATATCATGTTCTTATTTTTTATATTATTGGATCTACGTTGACAACCTTTGAGCAAAAGTACTAATCTTTTTAAAAATGAGTAATATCATTAGTGTTCAATCAAGCGTATTTAATGACCTTGTAGGTAATCAAGCTGCGAGACATATTTTAAGTAATAGAAACTATAATTTTTATGAAATCCCCACTGTAATTTTAACTTCTCATAAAGCCTACAAAAACTCTCTCCAATTGCATACGGAAAACCTAAATCCCTGGAAAATATTTTCTAGTGTCAAAAAAACATACAAATTAAAAAAACAAGACTTAACAATTGTTGGATATATTCCAAATGTTGAGACTTCAAAATATATTTCAAAAATAATTGTAGATCAGAAAAGAATTTTATTAGATCCTGTTATGGGGGATGTGGGAGTTGGATTATATATTAGCAAGGATGTTGCACAATTTTTTAGAAACACAATAACTAAAGTATCTTTTATTTCTGCCAACTTTTTTGAATGGTCATATCTAAATTATAGAAATATTAATAATTATGAACTGCCTTTAATTATTGAAGATTTAAAAAAATTTTCTAATACGCATAACACACAATTACTCATTAGAAGTATTCCTTATAAAGGGAAGCTATTAAATATACTGTGTCACAAAAATAAAGTTTGGGGGATAACAACACCTCACTTAAATTTTAAAAATAGATTTCATGGAGCAGGGGACTTATCTACTGCTCTTTATGCTCACTATATAAATGAAAAGGTTTCTTTGAAACAAACTCTAGAAAATGTAACCGGGAATATTTATAATTTATTAGCTAAGAAAAAGTCGAAATCAAGTCGAGGTGTTTTTTTTAAGGCTAAGAGCTTAAGTAATCTTTAATTAAAATCTCAGCTATTTGGACAGTATTAAGAGCAGCTCCTTTTCTTAAATTATCGGAAACACACCAGAAATTTAAACCATTTTTAATTGTCGGATCTCTTCTAATCCGACTGACATATACTGGATCTAAACCAGCAGATTCAACTGGAGTTACGTAACCTTCATCGGCCCTATAATCAATCATTTTTAAACCTGGAGCTGATTTAAAAATATCTCGTACTTGATCTTCTTCGTACTCTTTTTCAAATTCTAAATTAACAGCCAATGAATGAGAGACAAATACTGGAACCCTAACACATGTTGCTGTAAGTTCTATTTTAGGGTCCAGAATTTTTTTTGTTTCATTGTACATTTTCCATTCTTCTTTTGTTTGGCCATCCTCTAAAAAGATATCAATATGAGGAATGACGTTGAATGCAATTTGTTTAGTAAATTTTTCTTTGACAACAGCCTCATTTGAATAAATTGATTTTGTTTGATTAAATAATTCGTCTGCAGCTTCTTTGCCCGCACCTGAGACTGATTGATAGGTCGAAACAACAATTCGTTTAATTGTAAATTGATCATGCAGAGGTTTGACAGCTACCAACATTCCCATTGTGGAGCAATTAGGATTTGAAATAATATTTTTAGTTCTAAAATTCTTTAAGGCTTCAGGATTCACCTCTGCAACCACTAAAGGAACTTCGGGATCAGTTCTAAAATGAGATGTATTATCAATAACAATACAACCTTGCTTTGCTGCCTTTGGAGCAAATTCACTAGAAATTTTAGCACCAGGAGAGAAAATGGCTATGTCAGTATCTGAAAAATCATATTCTGCTAAGTCACCAACTACGACTGATTTATTTTCACCATAATTGATTGTGCTTCCCTTAGAACGAGAAGAAGCCAAAGCAATTAGATCAGAATATTGAATTTCTTTTTCATCAATAATATCTAAAACTTCTCTTCCCACATTACCAGTAGCACCAACAACTGCAATTTTAGGTTTTTTTGAAGAAGACAAATTAAATTCTCTCGATAATTAGATCGCCCATTTTAGAGCAAGATACTAAGGTTTGATTTTCATCTGTATAAATGTCACCTGTTCTAAATTCCTCTGAAAGAACCTTTTGAACAGCATTCTCTAGCTTGTCAGACAATTCCGGTTTATTGAGATTATATTTCAACATCATAGAAAGGCTTAATATAGTAGCTATCGGATTGGCTTTATCTTGACCCGCTATATCTGGGGCACTCCCATGGACTGGCTCAAAAAGACCATGCCTTTTACCATTAACTTCAGCACCTAGGGAAGCTGAAGGCAACATTCCTAGAGAACCAGTAAGCATGGCAGCACAGTCACTAAGAAGGTCACCAAAAAGATTATCAGTAACAATTACATCAAATTGTTTTGGGTTCCTCACTAGTTGCATAGCACAGTTATCGGCTAACATGTTTTCTAGTTGAACTTCAGAAAAATCATTGTGTGTTTCTTTAACAACGTTTCTCCAAAGGACACCTGTTTCCATTACATTGGCTTTTTCTACAGAGGTAACCTTATTGTTTCTTTTTTTTGCTAAATCAAATGCTACTCGCGCTATACGATCAATCTCATAGTCATGGTAGACTTGTGTGTCGACAGCTTTTTTTCCATCTGATGTTTCTTCTATACCGCGTGGCTGCCCGAAATACACACCCCCTGTCAATTCTCTTACGATCATTATATCTAAATTATTAACTACTTCTTTTTTCAAAGTTGAGGCTGAAACAAGAGCTTCGAAAACAAGGGCTGGTCTTAAATTAGCGAATAGTTCTAACTCTTTTCTTAAACCTAATAAGCCAGCTTCTGGCCTTTTTGATCTTTCAACATCATCCCACTTTGAACCTCCAACCGCACCTAACAATATGGCGTCAGAATTTTTGGCTTTTTCTAAAACAACAGGTGTTAAGGGTTCTCCATTGGCGTCATAAGACGCCCCACCAACTAATTCTTTTTCATAGATAGCATCTAGTCCTTGTTCATTTAATTTATCTATAACTCTTATTGCTTGGTCAGCAACTTCTACACCTATGCCATCACCTGGCAAAACTAAAATTTTAGAACTCATTTATTTATCCTTAAATAACCAAGGTTTTTGATTTTGTTTTTCATCTTCATAATTACTAATCTTGTCTTGGTAACCAAGAGTAATACCAATGTCATCGAGACCCTGAAGGAGTCTCTCTTTTCTAAATTCTTCAATTTCAAAATTGAAAGAGTGATTACCTGCCTTAATAGTTTGCTGGGGTAGGTCGATATGAAATTCTGTTTGGTTTGACGCTGCTGTCATTAACTGATCTAACTGCTCTGGGGTAACAACAATAGGCAAAATGCCATTTTGGAAACAATTATTGTAGAAGATATCTGCAAAACTTGTTGATACTACACACTTAATTCCAAAATCTTTAAGTGACCAGGGGGCATGCTCTCGACTTGATCCACATCCAAAGTTATCACCTGCAACAAGAATTTTAGATTGATCATAAGGAGATGTGTTTAAGACAAAATCTTTAATAAGTTTTCCATCATTATCATATCTCATTTCATAAAATAAACTGACACCCAACCCTGTTCTTTTAATTGTTTTTAAAAATTGTTTAGGAATGATCATGTCTGTATCAATGTTAACTATTGGCAAGGGTGCTGCAATACCTTTTAGATTATTAAACTTATCCATATTAAATAAAGTCTCTGATATCTGAAATATTACCTTTAATAGCGGAGGCTGCTGCAAGCTCTGGGCTCATTAAATGAGTTCTTCCCCCTCGGCCTTGTCTACCTTCAAAATTTCTATTAGAAGTTGAGGCACATCGTTCACCAGGTTTTAATTGGTCAGGATTCATGCCAAGACACATAGAGCACCCAGCATCACGCCATTCAAAACCAGCATCAATAAAAATCTTACTCAGACCTTCCTCTTCAGCTTGCTTTTTAACTAAACCTGATCCGGGAACAATCATTCCGCTAATGTGACTTGAAATTTTTTTATCTTTGACTATCAACGCTACATTTCTTAAATCTTCAATTCTTCCGTTGGTGCAAGACCCAATAAAAATTTTATCTAATTTTATATCAGTAATTTTAGTTCCTGATTTCAAACCCATATAGTCTAATGATCTTTGAATACTTTTTTGTTTATTTTCTGTCTTACCGCTAGATGGATCAGGAACAAATCCACTAACAGCTACAACATCTTCAGGGCTTGTTCCCCAAGTCACCATTGGATCTATTTCATCACTATTAATGATAAGTTCATTATCGTAAAAAGCATCTTGATCGCTAGGCAAAGAGGACCAGTACTCGATCGCTTTTTCCCAGTGATCCTTTGATGGGGCGTAAGGCCTTCCTTTGATATAATCAAAGGTAATTTGATCTGGAGCTATTAATCCTGCTCTGGCTCCTGCTTCGATACTCATATTGCAAATTGTCATTCTGCTTTCCATTGATAGGGGTTTTAAAGATGTACCAGCATATTCAATAACGTGGCCATTGCCTCCCGCAGTACCGATTTGTCCTATTATATAAAGTATTAAATCTTTTGAAGTTACACCGAATGGAAGTTTTCCATTTACTGCAATACGCATATTTTTGGCAGGTTTTTGAACGATTGTTTGAGTTGCCAAAACATGTTCAACTTCACTTGTTCCTATTCCAAAAGCCAAAGCACCAAAAGCCCCGTGAGTCGATGTATGACTGTCTCCACATACCATAGTCATTCCAGGTTGGGTTATTCCTTGCTCAGGGCCTATAATGTGAACAATACCTTGTCTTCTGTCAGATAGCTCAAAATATTCGATATTATGTTCTTTTGTATTTTTAGCTAATGTTTCAACCTGTATACGACTTTGTTCGTCTGAAATATTTTCTCTATTAATAGTAGGAACGTTGTGATCAGCGGTAGCAAACGTGGCTTCAGGTCTTCTAACTTTTCTATTGGATAGATTTAGACCTTCAAAAGCTTGAGGGCTTGTTACCTCATGCACAAGATGTCGATCAATATACAAAAGGCTTGTGCCATCATCTCGTTGGCCGACTAAATGATCAGACCAAATTTTATCAAAAAGTGTTTTTGGGCCGTTGTTGCTCAAGATGAAATTTAAATTAGGTTTTAGACTCAGCCTCTTCTGCTTTTTCTTCAGAAGGTACTTCTTCTTTTGATTCTTCTTGTGGAGCCGAGTCCTCGGTCTTAGTCTCTTCTACAACCTCTGTAGGTGCCTCTTCAGCAACAGGTGCATCTGAAGAAGATGTATCTTCAGCTTTTTCTGCTGGGGCTTCTACAACATCTTCAATTGAAGAAACATATTGCTCATCATCATACGCTCGACCGTCAGTTCTTTCAGAAATTCTAGCTTTTTTACCAGATAATTCTCTTAGGTAATAAAGTTTAGCTCTTCTGACATCTCCTACTTTAATTCTTTCAATTGACTCAATAACATTGCTGTAAAGAGGAAAAACTCTTTCTACACCTTCACCGCTAGATATTTTTCTAACAGAAAAAGATGAATTCAAACCATTATTCTTTTTTCCAATGCAAACGCCTTGAAAAGCCTGAACTCTTTCTTTGTTTCCTTCTTTAATCTTAACGTTAACTTTGACAGTGTCTCCTGGACCAAAATCTGTAACTTTTGATTTTTTTAAAATTTGTTGAATTTGTGATTGTTCGTAATTTTTAATTATTTCATTCATTGTATACTCCATCCAATATTTAAAATGTGGGTGGTATTAGAGCGGGTATTCTACTCATTTTTGTTTTTTTTTAAATACTTTTTAAATAAATCTGGTCTATTTTTTTGTGTATTTTCTAAGGAATTCTCTTTCTTCCAGTCCTCAATGTCAGCATGATGACCACTAGTAAGAGTTAGAGGGACTTCAAGAGACTTATTATTAGGAGCAATCCAAGGGTTTGGTCTCGTGAATTGATCGTGTTCTAAGAGGTCATTATGGAAAGATTCTTCTATATGTGTTTTTTCATTGCCTAGTACATTGGGTTGAAGTCTCATGAAAGACTCAATAAATAACTGAGATGCAATTTCTCCACCGTTTAAAATAACATCGCTTACAGAAATTTCTTCAAAACCATAATAATCTATAACTCTTTGGTCGATCCCCTCGTACCTTCCATTTAATATTATAAAATCAGTAACTTGGGTATTTTGAGTTAAATATTGTTGGGTAAGTTTTATACCTTTTGCAGAGAAACAAATCTTGGTAGATTTTTCTAAATAGTTTCTATCAAAATTTTCTTCAATAGCTTTAGAAATAATATCAGGTCTAAGAACCATTCCAGGGCCTCCACTAAATGGTTTGTCATCAACTGAGTTTGCAGACAAATCACTATATTCTCTAATATTAATAGTATTAATTTTAAATAATTTATTTTTAAAAGCTTTACCTAATAAGCCCACTTCTAACATACTAGAAAAACTCTCAGGAAATAGAGTTAGTAAATTAAATGTTGTCATTATGATTTTATAGTAATTTTTTTTTCAGAGATATTTACTGAAGGGAAATTTTGCTCTGTAAATCTAAAGAATTCATTTTTAGAACTTTTTAGAAAATAAATTTCCAATAAGTCTCCTGCTCCAAAATTTACAACTGACACTACTCTTCCCACTATTTCATTTTTATTATTGATAACATCAAGGTTTTCAAGGTCATGAAAGTAATATTCATTTTCTTTGGTAGGGTTTAGTTTTTCTTTTTGTAAGAAAATATTTTTGTTTACGTAAAATTCAACGTCTGTTCTATTATCAATGTTATTTATACTGATTATTGGACTTTTTTTATCAAAAGAGATAATCTTAATTTTAATGGTGCTTTCATCATCTAAATAGAATGAATCGAACTTATTAATATCTCTATCATCATTTAAAAAACAATGGAGTCTTAGCAGGCCTTTTGTTCCCTTAGGCCTGCCAATTTTACCAACCTGAATAAATTTACTTTTGGAGAGAGACAACTTGTTTCTATTCTTTGGGTTTCTCTTCTTCAGTTTTTTCTTCCACAACCTCAGGTTCAGCAGGAGTCTCTTCAGTTGGAGCCGCGGTTTCTTCTGTGGCTACTTCTTCTGCGGGCGCAGGTGTTTCTTCAGCTGGTGCTTCCTTTGCTGGAACCTCAGGAGTTGCTTCCTCTTGATTAGATTGCTCTTCAGTTTCTACAGGGGTGTCCTCAGCTGGTTTTTCTGCTTCAGCTTTTGCTGCTTCTGCTGCAACTTTAGCATCTTCTTCGGCTTTTAAGGCTGCCTCTTCTTTGGTCTTTACTCTTTCTTGAGCTTTTTTCTTTGGTAAATGTTTTTTTGTTTTTTCAGTAACCTTTGGTGCTTCCATCATACCTAGATCAGAGAGAATACGTTGCATTCTCTCAGTAGGCTGTGCTCCCACTTTAAGCCAATGTTCAGCCCTTTCCTTACTAAGGACTACTCTTTCCTTGTGATCCTTTGGTACCATCGGATTAAAATTTCCAATTTTCTCGATAAAATTACCATCTCTTGGTGCTCTTTCATCGGCTACCACTATCCTGTAAAAAGGCCTCTTTTTAGAGCCTCCTCTTGCTAGTCTTATTTTTGTTGCCATGATTTCTCCTTTCTTGTTTTATTCAATCGTTGGCATTTGGTTTCCACCTAATAAACCTTTTAATTTATTGGCAAAGCCTGGCTTTTGAGCTTGTTTCATAAGTTTTTTAGTTTGCTCAAATTGTTTTAGAAGTCTGTTGACCTCATGAACCTGTCGACCAGAACCAGTCGCTATTCTTCTTTTTCTAGAAGCTTTTAACAAATCTGGTTCGATTCTCTCCTCTTTTGTCATGGAGCGAATAATTGCTATTTGATGATCTATAATTTTTTCATCAAAATCATTATTTGCCATCATATTTTTAATTTTACTCACGCCCGGCATGTATGACATCATTCCAGACATACCTCCCATTTTTTTCATTTGTAAAAATTGTTTTAGCAAGTCGTTGATGCTAAATTTTCCACTCATCATTTGAGATTGGAGATTTTCCATTTCTTTTTCATCAAAGTCTTTTTGAGCTTTTTCTACAAAAGAGACTACGTCTCCCATCCCCAAAATTCTTGAAGCAATACGATCAGGATGAAAGACCTCAAAATCCTCAATATTTTCTCCAGAACCAAAAAAGCGAATAGGAAGACCTGTTTGATATTTTGCAGAAAGTGCCACTCCCCCTCGAGGATCAGCGTCTAATCTAGTTAATATAAAACCAGATAAGGGTGCAGTATTATTAAATGCTTCTACAACACTAAGTGCCTGCTGACCCATCATAGAATCTAAAACTAATAAATTTTCTTGGGGTTCTGCTATTTGATAAATAGCCTTTAATTCTGAAAGGAGTTCTTCATCAGTACTAATACGACCAGAGGTATCTATAATTAAAATATCAGATAAAAGTTTCTGACTTTGATTAATTGCATTTTTAACAATCTCTTCAACACCACTACTTTCTGACTCAATAAATTGAATGTTATTATTTTTTGATAAAATGCGAAGTTGCTCTATCGCAGCAGGTCTTCTTAAGTCAGTTGAAACTAAAGATACAGTTTTATTGAGACTTTTTTGACAATAATTTGCGAGCTTGGCAACTGAAGTTGTTTTACCCGCACCCTGTAATCCACACATTAAGAATACTGAGGGTTTATTTTTAAAGTTAAGTTCGCTACTTTGAGTGCCTAGTATTTCAGTTAGCTCATCACTAACTATTTTAACAACCTGTTGACCTGGCTGAACATTTTCAATAACTTTTTGGCCTATGGCTTTCTCTTGGATATTTTTAATTAAATCTTTTGAAACCTTTAAGGATACATCCGCCTCTAGTAAGGCTACTCTAACCTCTCTTAAGGTGGTCTCAAGGTCTTTTTCAGTAATTGCACCTTTGTTAGAAAGGCTTTGAAAAATTCCTGTAATTTTATTTGTTATATTTTCTAGCATTTTAAAAATAAAAAAAATCGGCGGATGATACTCATCGGCCGACTAAATTTTTCTTTATTAACAGAAGATTTTATATCACTATAGGCGCCTCATGAAAATACCTTTTATTAAAGCTCATGGCGCTGGAAATGACTTTATCATTATTGATAAAAATGTTGATATTATTAAAAAATCCAAAAAAATGATCAAAAAACTTTGTGATCGCCGATTTGGCATCGGATGCGATCAACTTATTCTTTTGAAGAAATATCCCTCATACCACCGAGTTTATTTTTACAATTCAGATGGTTCTCTAGGAAAAAATTGTGGAAATGGACTTAGGTGTGTTTACAAGTATTTATCTGAAACAAAGAAATACAAAAAAGTCATTATTAAAAGTCATAACTTTAATCACCTTGGTACTAAAATTGGAAAAGATTACAAAATTAATGTCGGAGAAGTTTCTCTTGCTTGGAAAAAAATTCCGTTATCCAAAAAAATGGATACACAAAATATTTTTCTTAAAAGTATTAAAATACCTGGAGTTATAAAAATTATGTCTGCTAATATTGGCAATCCTCATTGTGTTGTTCTTGTTAAAAATATTGATTCTATTGATTTAGAAAGACTAGGTCCCAAGCTTGTAAAACACTCTCTTTTTCCAAATCAAGCCAATATCACTTTTGTTGAAAAAATAAATTCCTGTTCTATTAAAGTTTTATTTTGGGAGCGAGGAGGTGGTCATACATTGGCTTGTGGTTCTGGCACTTGTGCCACTGCATTTGTTCTCCATCATAATAATTTAGTAGGGCCAAAAATAAGAATTAAAACTGAACAATCTTTTCTCGAAACAGATATTCAAGATAAAATGGTCTACCTCAAAGGTCCTGCAGAAATTATTTATCAATCAGTTATTCAACTTTGATGAACAAAGTAATTAATTTTGGGTGTCGCTTAAATAATTTTGAGGGAAAAAAGATTGAAGAATTACTTTCACAAAAAGATGAACGCATCATTGTTATAAATTCTTGTGCTGTCACTAATGAGACTGAGAGAAAAGTCAGGCAAACAATTAGAAAAATTAAAAAACAGAATCCTAACTCAAAATTAGTATTAACTGGATGTGCCGCTCAAATTTCTCCTTCAATTTATAACCAAATGAAAGAAGTTGATCACCTAGTTGATAATATTAATAAATTAAAACCTGAAGCTTGGAATAATATTTTTGATGAAAATCCAGAAGACAACTTTATCCAAGATATATTTGATGAAGTAAATGATGCCGCTCCCACTCTACAAGGAGAGAGTCATAAGGCTCGAGAAAGCCTTGTAATTCAGCAAGGATGTAATCACCGCTGCACATTTTGTATAATACCCTTTGGGAGAGGTAACAATCGTAGTTTTGATCCAAAGTTCTTAATTAATGAGGTGAGAAGGATTGTGGATAAAGGAGTTAAGGAAATAGTTCTGACTGGAGTTGATATTTCGGACTATGGTAGTGACTTTGATAGTCATTATTGTATGAGCGAACTTATAATGGATATCTTGAATGAAACAAAATTAAAAAGAATTAGGCTTTCTTCTATTGATTGTGTGGAAATAGATAAACATTTTGATCAAGTCATTCAAGATCCTCGAGTTATGCCCCATTTACATCTTAGCATTCAAGCAGGGGATAATATGATTTTAAAAAGAATGAAGAGAAGACACAATGCTGATGATGTTAGAAATTTTGTTCAGCACTGTAGAAGTTTGAGAAGAGATATAACATTTGGTGCAGACATTATTGCAGGTTTCCCCACTGAAACAGATGAAATGTTTTTTAATACTTATAAACTCTTACAAGAGTGTAAAATTTCCCACTTACATATTTTTCCTTTTTCTCCAAAAAAAAATACTCCTGCCGCTAGAATGCCTCAATTACAAAAATCAATTATAAAACAAAGAGCACACAAATTAAGAAAGCTAGGAGAGGAACTATTAGATGAAGTAAAAAAAGAATTATATCTTCCTCGAAAGGTATTAATTGAAGAAGTAAATACAGGAGCGGTGGTGGGATATGATCAAAATTATATCAAACACCAAATACCTATGATTGGTTTGCCAATAGGAGAAATAGTAACGGCTTAATGTTTTTTTTAAAAAAAATATTTCAAAAAAAATTAAATATAGAAGAAGTAGAAGATTTACTTTTTGAAAGTGGTGTAGAGCCCAAATTTGCAGATATGATTATTACAAAAATTAAAGAAAGTGGATCTAAGGAAGATGATTTGAGGAGATTAATTAAATCAGAACTTCTATCCCAATTTGGAGAAAAACAATTTGGAAATTTTAAACCTAAAGCAAAAAGTTTAATGGTTGTAGCTGGGAATAATGGGTCAGGAAAAACTACTTTTATTGGAAAATTTATTCAATATTTTCAACAAAATGGGCTTCAGCCAGCAGTAATTGCTGCTGATACTTTTAGGGCTGCCGCTATGGAGCAGCTTGAACACTTTGCTAATCGATTTAATGTTCCCATTGTAAGAGGCGCCGATAAAGAAGATCCCTCTGCAGTTGTATATCGGGGTATAGATCAATTATTAGAAAATGATGTCATTATTGTTGACACCTCCGGTCGCCAGCACAACAATAAAAATTTAATGGGGGAGTTACAAAAAATATCAAATATTATTAATAAGAAATCAGATCAATTTGTAGATATCAAAAATCTTTTAACGATTGATGCTAATACAGGTCTAGCTTCAAAACATATTATAAGTGGCTTTCAAGAATATTTACCCTTAGATGGCATTATTATAAATAAAGTAGATTCAAATTCAAAATATGGAGCTTTGCTTTCTATACTGAATGATTTCAATATACCTATTATTTTTGAGGGGTACGGTGAAGACATGAATGATTTAAGAGAGTTTCATTTTGAAGAATATTTAGATAGACTCCTATAAATATGAAACAGCTTTTTGAATTTTTTCCCTTAATTGTCTTTTTTGTAGTTTATTACAAGTCAGATAAAGATCTCTATTTAAGTATCACCGCTGTAATTATTGCCACTCTGGTTTCTTTGGTGGCCCTGTATATTAAAGAAAGAAAAATTTCTACAATGATGCTCGTAAGCACGGTAATCTTAGTAGTTTTTGGTGGACTGAGTATTTTTTTGAAAAATGATATTTTTTTTAAAATGAAGCCAACAATTATTAATGCACTATTTGCTATAATATTAATTGGAAGTACCTTCTTTAATAAACCTGTACTGAAAATGCTGCTGAACTCGTCTATGAAATTAACAGATCAGGGTTGGTCGTTGATGAATAAACTCTGGTCAGGGTTTTTTATTTTTCTAGCTTTGCTCAATGAAATTGTTTGGAGAACTCAAACAACTGACGTTTGGGTAAATTTTAAAGTTTTTGGTATCATGGGGATTACTATTGTCTTTACTATTATTCAGATACCTCTTTTAAAAAAACATTTTATAGATCTTGACTAAGAGCTTTTATTCCAGGTAAATCGTTTTCTTCTAATGCTTCTAAAAAAGCACCCCCAGCAGTAGAAACAAAGTGATACTTATCAAAACTAACACCTGCCAAATTAATAGCTAAAAGAGTATCTCCCCCTCCTATTATAACATCAACTTTTACCTCACTAAGAAGCTTAGCAAGCTCAATAGAAGCCCTTGCAAAAAAAGTATCTTCAATTTTTCCTAGAGGCCCATTCCATAAAATAAGTTCACTCTTATGAATGAGTGATGTTAATAGCTTCAAAGATTCATCAGAGAGGTCTAATATTTTGAAATTATCCAAAGAAGAAAGATTATCAATCGTAGAGGTATCCTGATTATCAAGGACAACGTCTGAAGGTAGATGAATCTCACATTTTTTTTCTTGAGCTGAAGCATAGATTTGTTTAATCATTTTTTCTGATCCTTCTTCTAATAATGAAGAACCAACAGGTATGCCTTTAAATTTTAAAAAATTATTAGACATGGCACCACCTATAAAAATATTTGCACAAGATTTTGTCAAAGAAAGTAGTGTACTAATTTTTGTTGATACTTTAGATCCCCCTATGATTGCTAATTTTTTTTTGGTAGAATTTTTGATTTCCTTAATAGCTAAAACTTCTTTTTCAAAATTAAATCCTGAGACAGAAGTAATATTTTTTGGCATTCTATTTACAGATGAATGACTTCGATGGGAAGCAGAGAAAGCCTCGTTGATATACAAATCTAGGTGATCAGTAATTAATTTACTAAAGGTTAATTCGTTATCTATTTCTCCTTTAAAGAATCTTATGTTTTCTAAAAGAGTTATTTGATGATTTAAATTTAGAAAGTCTGATAATCCATTTTTTGAAAATGTTTCATAAGTTAATAAATTTAAATTTACATCTAACACTTCTGAAAATTGATCTATTAAAAATTGAAAAGAAAATTTTTCATCAAAATTTTCTTTGGGTCTTCCAAAATGAGAGAGGAGTAAGATTTTACAATTCTGATTTTTAACAAAATTAATTGTATCTCGGGCTCTTATTAGCCTTGTATTGTCCGTAATTATAAAATGTTCATCGACAGGAATATTAAAATCAACTCGTATTCCTACCGTTTTAATATTATTAAAATTAATTCTCGATAAACTTTTCATCTTTATTCACAATTTTTTAATCATTTTGCAGTAGATTACTACCACTATATATAGTATAAAATTACGCATAAAGGGAACTATATAGAGTAGGTAAAAATTATGTCTTGGAACACACAAAAAGTCGAAGATCTTAAAAAACTCTGGAATGAAGGAGTAGCTACAAGCCGAATTGGTGAGCAGCTTGGTTTTACTAAAAATGCCGTTATTGGAAAAGCTTTTAGATTAGGCCTAGAAAGAAGGCAAAACTCTAGAAAAAAGACCTCCCAAAATCATCAGTTTTCCTCAGTCACAATGTATAGAGAATCAAGTAGTAGCTCTGCTACACAAAACAGCGTAAGAAGAGAGCCCACAAGAAGAAGAGAAAAATTTAGCTTTAAGAAAAGCATTGTAGGTACAGGTAATTTTAAATCTTGCCAATGGCCTATAGGAGACCCACTAGAAGAAGGTTTTCACTATTGTGGATGTCAAAATATTCCAACAAAACCTTACTGTATTGATCACTATAAAAAAGCCTACAACGTAGATGAAAAATACTTAGACAGACTTCTAGATTTTTTACACGAAAAAAACTAGTTTCAATACTAACTTGCTTATTAGTCTTGGCGCGCTTGGCAGGAATCGAACCTGCGACCCCCAGATTAGGAATCTGGTGCTCTATCCTACTGAGCTACAAGCGCAAATTTTTAATATAAACATTTTTAAAATTAGGTAATAGAATTTTTTTGGTCTTCCAAATGAAAGTGATATAAAATCTATATATGTATTACGATGAAAATGACAATGATGATAGCACCTTATTAGGTAGATTAACTGAACTTAATAGGTCCTTAAGTCAAATGATGAGAAACACTAGCGAAAGAAATATTGTTGAGAAATTACATACATATCAGCTTGCAATAAAAAAAACTTTAAGTGTAATGACAAAGAAACAACTAAGCACTATTTCAGAGTCTTCTAATGAATACGAGGATAGGCTCGAAAGAGGCGATTTAGAATAATTATTCAATAAGAATAATGAAACAAGATGCAGATAAGTATTTATTTAATGAGGCAGTAAAGTATTTAGGGAAATATCCTTCAACTAAAAAAAAAATTGAAGAATACCTCCACAAAAAGGTCATGAATAAGAAAACATATCAAAGAGCAATTTTTCCTAATGATATATCTAAAAAGGAACTAATCAGCGGCATAGTTGATAAACTTGATGAACTCAAAATCATTAACGAAGATCATTATTTGGAAAGTCTTTTTCACTATTATGAAAAATCACTTTTTTCTTTGAGAAAAATTAAAAATAAATTATTTCAAAAGGGATTTGATCAGAGATTAATTGAAGAATTTATTTCTGAAAAACTTAATGAAAACACAGATCTAGAACTAAACATTCTTAAAAAATATATTGAAAGAAAAAAATTGAATAATCTAGATAATGTAAGTTTAAAGAAAAAACTTTATCAGCAGATTTTTTCTGAGGATTCTATTTATAAGGTTATTAAAGATTAAAGCTATTTAGTAGTAGGTGCTTCTATAGTTTTTGTAGTTTCATCAGCTGGTACTGCTGTAGTTTCAGGGGTTTCTTCTTTTTTAACTTTTTTAACAATTATTTGTTTTCCACGATACATACCTGTACTTAAATCAATATGATGCGGTCTTCTCAATTCGCCTGATTTTTTATCTTCTGCAAAGGATTGTGTGCCAGCTCTGTGGTGAGAGCGTCTCATATTCCTTTTGGACGGTGTGGTTTTTCTTTTTGGTACTGCCATAATAGAGCGCTAACATAATAAAAATTTGTATAAATTACAATAATAATGTATAAATCTGCCACCATGGTACAGGAAATGATTGATTTAGGTCACAAAAGAACGTGCCCTCATTGTGGTGCTAAATATTATGATTTTTACCAAGAAGAGCTGGAATGCCCTCAATGTGGTAAATCCATAGAGGCTGTAAATATTACTAAGCCAAAAAGAGGAAGAAAAGCAGGCGTTACTATCGCTGCAACCCCTTCCAAAACCAACAAAGATAATGATGAACTCAAAGATCTTATTGAAGAAACTGATGATAGTGCCACTTCTCCTGGGGAAGATGCTGAAAACTTAGCTGAGGATATTAGTATCGATATTCCTAAAGATAAGAACGAAGATACTATCTAAATTATCTTTTATTTAATATTTCTACAATTTTAGCTGAAGACTCTTCAAACTTCATATCTGAAGATATTGCAAATTCCCTTGCGTATCTCTCAAAAGCCACCTGGAACATTTGTCTTTCACTATAAGACTGCTCTGTTTGATCATCTTTTCTAAAAAGGTCTCTTACAACTTCTGATAATAATTTAATATTTCCAGAATTAATTTTTTGGTCATACTCTTGAGCTCTACGAGACCACATAGCTTTTTTAATTTTAGGTTTTTGCTTTAAGATGGATAGGGTTCTAGTCATGGAAGGTTTACTTGTAATATTTCTTAGTCCAATTAACTTAGCTTTTGAAAAAGGAACTCTGATTGTCAATTTGTCTTGAAAAAATTGAATAACATATAATTGCTCTTCTACTAAATCATATTGGAATTTTTCAATAGTAAGAATTCTGCCAACACCATGTGTAGGGTATACAATATTTTCTCCACCCTTAAATTCCTGAGGGGCAATAATTTTTTTAATTTTAGGAGCCTTAGGTGTGATAATTTTTCTAACAACTTTTTTAGCTACTTTTTTAGCTAACTTTTTGACAGTTTTTTTTGCAACTTTTTTAATTACCTTAGACTTAACAACTTTCTTAGCAGAAGGAACTTTTTTCTTTGCAATAGTTTTTTTTGCAACTTTCTTTTTTACAGTTTTTTTTGTAGTCGATTTTTTTTTAACAGGCATTATTCTGCTCCTTTTTCACTGAAATATTTTTCAAATTTATTTTCAACACCTTCATAATCTTTGGCATCGGCTGGTGATTCTTTTTTAGTTGTAATGTTGGGCCAAGTTTGGGAATACTTCTCATTGATATCTAACCATTTCGTTCCATCATCTAAATTGTCTGGAACAATAGCTTCTACAGGACATTCAGGCTCACAAACACCACAATCAATACATTCATCTGGGTTTATTACAAGCATGTTTTCTCCCTCATAAAAACAATCTACAGGGCACACTTCGACACAATCCATAAATTTACACTTAATGCATTTGTCATTTACAAGATATGTCATAGGGAGCTTTTTACTCTATTTCTTATTAAGATAAAATCCTTATCCTCCAATCCTAATAAAGTAGAAATTGTTCTTACAGTTGAGGTTTCTAGCTGATCTTCATTTTCATCTAACATTAATACCTGCCAACAAATCAATATAATATCCATACGTTGCTCATAGGATAGAGATGATTTCAGTCTCATGGCGTACTGTGATAAATCAGTGTTAAAATGTTGATTATCAATTAACTTTTGAAATTCCTCTTTGTTTGTATTTTTTGGAATTTGAAAATAAAATTCAATTAGTTCTGCCGACAATTCGATCTCATCCGGTGTAATTACATGATCAGCAATTATGATTTCATAGATAAGGTTATAGAGGTCGTTATTGATTGAATTTTCTTCTTTTTTTTTGTCTTGATTAAAAGGTTGAAAGAACTTATTTAGCATTAATATCTCTTAATTGGTTAAATGGGTTATTAAATAAATTTTTAGTTGGTGTTTTTTTTACTTTTTTTTGATGGGTTTTCAACGTTTTTTTATTCTTCTCAATAGATGGGCTCTTATTAATTTTAATTTTTTTAGATATTACTAAATCATTTTCTTCAACTTCTTGGATTGAAAAAGATCTATTCTGCAAAATGTTAATTAATTTATCTTTTTTGATTCCTAATAAATTAGATAAATCCATTGGAAGTGAGAACGGTCCACGATTTTCTCTTTTAAAAAGCTGTTTTTCAAATTCGTTAAAAATATCTATTCTAATAAGTAAGTCATTTTGTTGAATAAAACCTAAGAAAGATACTAATTTTTCATTAAGCTTATTCTCGATATTGAGAGTAGCATTACCATCTTTAGGGATATAAGAGTCTAATGAAAGATTTTCACCGTGAAATATATTCCAAAGATAAAATTTTACTTTCATATATTCTGGTCTTATAAGCTCAGTATTGAATATAACATTTTTACCTAAACGAAAATTTATAGCATGAATTTCTTTTCTTTTACTCTCTTCTATCAATTTAAATTCGTCTAGTATGTTAATTTGATAGAAATTAAATTGATTTTCATTAAGTTTAAAAATAAAGCCTCTCTCTTGCGCAGTCTCATTGAACTTATTTAAATTTGAAGTTAAATCAATTTTTTGGAGATAATTACTTTCAAGCCAGTCAGAAATTTTATCTGAAATCTGTTTGGTCTGCTCTTGAGAGATTAGGTCTTTATCTTTAATAATTTCAATTTTTGGCTTTAAAAGTTCTTCACCTTTAACAATTGATGCAATATTAGTCTCCCCCCATGAAATGAAAAGATCGTTAAAGACTCCTTTATCATCAAGAGAGGGGTTTAAGGATAGACTCTCAATTGGAGCCGAAATAAAGTTTTCAACGTTTAAAGTCATATGATGGGAGATTTGATCTTTTATTATTTTTTGGTAATTGCTAGTTAATATATCTTGAAATTTTTTATCAAAAGATATTTTAAATCCAGAAATAACTCCTATTTTTTCTTCTTTTATCATAACATAAGTGTTGTTACTTATAGAAATATTTTTTTCACTAATATTTAAATTTTGTACCATTTGACTTTTATTTTTATCAATAAACTTTTGCATAAGGCTTTGGTGTATCTCTTCTGATAACTTGTCTTCGATATTTTTAACTTTTTGAACCAAAAAAGAACTTGGAATCCATTGCTTTTGGTTAGTTATATAAAGCCATATTCTTGTTTCATTTAAAGTATAAATCAAATCGTCAATGCTTCCTGAATAATCTTCAAGTCGAGAAATATTTTTATTTAAAAAATCTTCACCTAGTTTCCATTTATTACTTTTTAGTTCTTGAAAAATATCTGTGAGTAATGAAATGTGTTTTTCCTCGGAAATATTTTGATAATCAGGGATACGGCATACATCCCAAAGTTGTTTTAAAGAAATTGAATCTTCAAAGCTTGATGCTAGTGTTTTGTTTTTTAAAAAACCAAATAAGAATTTTTGATCTTCGGCATCTTTCTTGAGAATGAGTCTTTGATTTTTTGGTATCTTTAAAAGCGAGTTTTTAAGATCATATGAAGATTTAAAAGAAAGGAGATGATTTCTCCAAAATATTTTTTTTACAGGTTCAAATTTATGGGCTTGGATGTTGTCAATAGTTTCCATATTAGAAAACTTCGCGCTCAGAGTTGAGCCAAAATATCCTGATTTTGTATATCGTCCAGCACGTCCTGCTATTTGTGCAACTTCCATATCATTCAAAGGTCTTACATACTTTCCATCGAATTTCTCTAAACCAGAAAAGTAGACTTGGTTAATATTCAGATTAAGTCCCATTCCAATTGCATCTGTTGCTACAATGTAATCTACCTCTCCGTCCTCATAAAGTTTAACTTGGGAATTCCTAGTTTTAGGGCTCAAAGCACCTGCCACTAAAGCAACCCCGCCTTTTAAACTTCTAATTTGCTCTGCTATTTCATAAAGGCCTATTAAGTTAAAAGCAATGATAGCCGATCGTGGTTTAATGTTTTGAATTTTTTTGTGACCAATAAAATTTAATTGGGAGAAACGAGTTTTGAATTTTATTTCTGCATCAGGAATCAATTCTTTAATAATTTCCTCCATAGTTAGGGAGCCAAGAAAAATAGTTCTTTGTTCCCCGCGAGAATATAAGAGTCGTTGCGTAAATATATGACCTCTTTCATAGTCAGCAGATAATTGAATCTCATCGACACAAATAAATTCAAAGAAGTCATCTGGCATAGACTCCACTGTACAAAAAAAATATTTGGCATCTTTAGGAATTATTTTTTCTTCACCCGTGATTAATGCAATTTGATCAATAGGGTATAATTTACAGGCTTTATCATAGTTTTCTCTCGCTAAAAGGCGCAAAGGGAAACCAAAAACACCATTTTTGAATGAAAACATTTGTTCAAACGCATAAAAAGTTTTTCCTGTGTTGGTAGGACCTAAAATAATTTCAATTTGGCTCATAGTTTTAAAAAAGTTATCACAAATAAGATGTTGACATAATTAAATACTTTTTTAATGTTTTTTTTAGTAAATGAATATTTTTAAATATTCGTTTTATACTTGCTAGTAAGTATAAAAGTAAGGAGGCTATAATGGCTGTAAAAAAGAAAAAAGCTGCCAAGAAGAAAGCAGCTCCTAAGAAAAAAGCTGCTAAGAAAAAGGTAGCGCCTAAGAAAAAAGCTGCAAAAAAGAAAGCAGCACCTAAGCGTAAAGCTGCAAAAAAGAAAGCAGCTCCTAAAAAGAGAAAAGCCACTAAGAAAAAAGCTGTAAAGCGTAAAGCAGCTAAGAAAAAAGTAGCGCCTAAGCGTAAAGCGGCTAAGAAAAAAGCAGCTCCTAAGCGTAAATCAGCTAAGAAAAAAGCGGCTCCCAAGAAAAAGAAGGCTGCACCTAAAAAGAAAAAAGCTGCCAAGAAGAAAGCAGCGCCTAAGCGTAAAGCGGCTAAGAAAAAAGCAGCTCCTAAAAAGAGAAAAGCTTCAAGAAAAAGAAGATAAATTTCTTAGTTTTAAATATTTAAAACTTCAAAAGCGGGTTATAATCACCCGCTTTTTTTTATGATTGAAATTAAAAATTTATCTTTCGCTAGAGGCAATAACCTCATATTTCAAAATGTTTCCTTTGTGGTCAAGCCAAATGAGTTAGTTGTTTTAAAAGGTGCTAATGGGCAAGGTAAAACAACTCTGCTATCAAATATTGTAAATTTTTTAGAGCCTTTGGAAGGTGAAATTCTTTATCATGGTAAGTCGGTTGATGGTCACACCGCATCACAATGTTTTTTATACATTGGTGAGAATAATTTTGCCTACGATAATTTATCCTTAAATGAAAATATTAAATATTGGCTAGCCATTCATAACGTTAATTTTTCTCAAGAAATAAGAGACAAAAGTATTAATTTTTTATTCGGTGAATTAAATCTCAAATTAAGGTTCTATCAACTCTCTTATGGACAAAAAAAGAAGTTGCAGCTACTCTTGTTAATGTTAGTAAACAAACCTGTATGGGTTTTAGATGATCCTTTTAATGGTTTAGATCAGGATACAATAAACAAAATAACATCATTATTATCAAGGAAACTGGAAGATGATGGAATAATATTAATATCTAGCCATAAAGATATATCGATACCTAATCATTCAATTTATGAGCTCAAATGATTAAAAATTTTTTAAAGCTTGTTAAAAATGAATTTACATTAATGTTAAGAGGTAGTGTTTTTACAATTGTTTTATACTCACTTTTATTAATTGCTGCTTCAATATTCTCCCTGGCTCTGAGGCACGTATCTTTTGATATAGAAATCGCAATTGCTTTCTTATGGGTTATCATTTTTTTTATATCTCTGATAAAAGTCGAGAAAGTTTACGCAACTGATTTTTCAGAATCAAAATTGCAACAGTATATTTTATCTCCCTTTGCTTTAGAGATCGTTGTTTTTTTAAAAAACATCATGATTTACTTTAACCTATTATTTTTATTTATTATTTTTTCCCCGATTATTCTTATTATTTTAGGCATTCAATTATCTTATCTACTCCCTATTAATATATTGTTAGCCTTATCACTACTGAGCATCATTTTTATATCTTCTATGACTGCCTCAATTACAATTTCTAAAAATAATAAATTATCTATAACAAGTGTTTTGACCTTGCCCCTCTTTATCCCAATTTTAATTGTCTCAATGGCGCTAACTGATGTTGTGGATTTTCAATTAAATAAAATGTATTTATTTTTCGTGGCTTATTTTTTACTAAATTTAGCTTTTTCTCCTTTACTAACCAGTTTTGCTTTGAAAAAACTATCAGTCTAATGTTTGCAATAACCCCAAATACTTTATCAACTTTTCTAAATTCTATATCTAAATACATTGTGCTTTTAATGATCTTGCTTTTAGGTTTCTCAGCTATTTTGATAATTCTTTTAGAAAATGATTATTATCAAGGAGTTTCCTTTAAGATATTGTTTATTCATGTGCCAGCAGCCTGGCTCTCTTTACTAATATTTTCAACAATGGGTATTAGTAGTATTATTGGTCTTGTATTTAAATCTCCTACTTCCTTTACTATCTCTAGAGCAATTTCTCCCATTGGCCTAATAATGAGCATAATCGTCCTTGTAACAGGGTCAATTTGGGGAAATCTTACATGGGGTACATATTGGGTTTGGGATGCAAGATTAACTTCTATGCTGATACTTTCCTTTATCTACTTAGGTCATATTCTTCTACTCTACTCCTTTGATCATTTTCAAAAGGCTGACTTTGCAGCTTCAATCTTGGCTATAATTGGTCTAGTTAATTTGCCAATAGTTAAGTTTTCGGTTGATTGGTGGACTACTTTACATCAAGGCAGCACAGTTTTTAGGGTTGGTGGTCCCAGCATTACAAGTGATTATTTAATAACGCTTTTAGTAAGCTTTTTTGCATTGTTTTTATTGTGTATTTACTGGTTTTCAAATATTTTTTATATAATTATTGAGAATAGGAAAATAGAAAGATCAAAATTGCTTAATCAATGACAAGTCTTGAATTTGTATTTCTAAGTTATGGTTTCTTCTCTTTTGTTTGTGCTGTGACAACGATAATAATTATGCTTCTTAAGAAAAAAGTCTTTAATAGAAGTAGTGCGCATTATCAAGCTCAACAATCAGATTAAGAAAAGATTTATTTTTTTAATTATTATATTTGTCTGTTTTTCATCATCCATTGTCTTAATTAGCTACTCCTTAAAAGACCAAATAGCCTATTTTGTATCTCCCTCTGAACTTTATCAAATGAAAGATTTAGATGATCGATACTTAAGAGTAGGCGGGTTGGTCAAAGAAGGTTCTTTAAAATTTGAAAATAATATTTGGAAATTTGAAATCATTGATGAAGAAAATAAGTCTATCAAAGTAGAATTTTCTAAAACGTTACCTAACCTGGTTGAAGAAAATAAAGGGATTATTGTTGAGGGTAGAATTCTTAAAGAAAATTTATTTATTGCTGAAATTGTTTTAGCCAAACATGATGAAAACTATATGCCCCAAAGTGCAATTGATAAGATGCAAGAAGATGGTATTTGGAGAGGCAATTAATTGATTTCTAATCTAGGAAATTTTTTTTTATTTTTTTCACTTTTTAGTACTATGATTTTTTATACGGGCTGGTCAAAAAAAATTTTTACATCTGATAGAGCTTTTTTGAATCTTATTTATGTCATAAGTGCATCCCCTTTTTTGGTGTTAGTAATTGGCTTTGCTATATCGGACTATACTGTTCTTAATATTTTTCAAAATTCTTATATTGATGATCCAATTTTCTATAAAGTAACATCGGCTTGGGGAAGTCATGAAGGTTCAATCTTGCTCTGGATTTTTTTAATTAATATTTACGGAATATTTTTTTTAAAAACAAATAATAATAAAGAGATACATAAACAAATCATATTTATATCCAGCCTATTTATTTTATATTTATTAATTAGCTCTAACCCATTTCAAAAAATAGAACTTGATACAACATTAGAAGGACTTGGTTTAAATCCTATTTTGCAGCATCTTTTATTTATAATTCATCCCCCTACACTTTTCTTAGGATATATAGGATTGATAATTCCCTTTGTCCTAGCATCTCATATTTTAATTTCTAAAAATTTCTCGGAAGATCTATTTAATCAAATGTTATTTTGGTCAAAATTATCATGGTTTTTTTTAACATTTGGAATAGTTCTTGGTTCTTATTGGGCTTATTCAGAACTTGGTTGGGGAGGATGGTGGTTTTGGGATCCTGTAGAAAATATATCCCTCATACCTTGGTTGCTTAATACGGCTCTCATCCATTCGCTTCAAGTCTCTATCAAAAGCAATCAGTTAAAATTGTGGTCTTTAAATTTAGCATTGTATAGTTTTATTGCGGCCGTTTTTGGGACATTTCTAGTAAGGTCAAATTTAATAGTTTCAGTTCATAGTTTTGCAACAGATCCACTAAGAGGGTTGTTTTTAATCATGATAATAGCTTATCTGTTTATAGTTACCTTACGATTAAATATCAAAAGTGTTAATTATTTTAACCAGGATACATTTAAAATTATGAGTAAGGAAACTTTTTTACTATTAAATAATATTTTTTTTATCGCAGCTGCTTTAACTGTACTCGTTGGAACAATCTATCCTTTGTTTAGTGAGATAATCTATAATTCTTCTGTATCAATTGGGGCACCCTACTATAATTTTGCTTTTAACCTTTTGATGGCACCTATTATCTTACTCATGGCATTTGCTCCTCAAATTAAATGGGGAGAACATAAGAGGAAAAACAATCAAACTTTTTATATAATTGCTATTTCAATTGCAATAACAGCTATTGTTTTCTACTTGCAGGAAAATATTTTTTTTGCACTAAGTGTGTTTATTACAATACCTTTATTTATAAAAAGTTTCTTAGTGTTTTTTAAAAAGATTTCTAAAGATGAAGGTTTTTTTGCACAATGGCTAGCACATTTAAGTATTGGACTTTTTATAGTTGCTGCTGTGTACACGGAGCAATTTGACTATGAAAAGAATATTACTTTTGAAAAAGGAGATAGTAGCGAAATAGTATTCGATGAGGGTACTTCTTTATTGCTTGAAAATATTAAAGATAGCGACCTTAGTAATCATCAAAAAATATCTGTTGATTTAATAGTCGTGGAAAAAAATTCAAAGTATTCCTTGTCTCCCTCTAAAAATATTTATCAACCATCGGGACAGGTGACCAATGAAGTAAGCACTGCTAACAGATATTTAGATCAATATTATGCAACAATTTCTATGATAGAAAGTGATAAAGTGTCTATAAACCTTGTTTATAAGCCTTTTATTAACCTATTGTGGATTAGTTCAATATTATTGGTCTTTTCAATATTTTTATCAATAATAAAAAGAAAATGAAAAAAAATTTATTTCTTCCCTTTATTGGTCTTTTTATTTTAGCAATTTGTGCCTTCTATTATTTCAATCAAGCGCCCTCTCAAAAATTAGAGGCTAAACAAGTACCGGCAGTATTATTTGAGTCAAAAGATTTTTATATGAATGAATTAATAGATACACAAAATCTCGGGGATTTTTATATCATCAATTTTTTTGCATCATGGTGTAAGCCTTGTCTAGCCGAACATCCCTTGCTCATGGAGCTACAATCAAAAGGTATAAAGATTATTGGTGTAAATTTTAGAGATGATGAAGATAATTTTATCGATTGGATAGAAGAAAACGGTAATCCTTTTGAATATATAATTCGCGATGATGGATCGATAGCATACGAGATGGGCCTCATCGGAGTACCAGAAACGTATTTTATTAACAACAAAATAATTCAAAAGAAAATTCAAGGACCTTTATTTTATGAAGATATTGAAACATACCTCTAATTTTTTATTAGTCATATTTTTATTAAGTTTATTTTCTATAGGTTATTCCAATGAAAATAAATTAAATGACTATTTTAAAACAATACGTTGCCTTGTTTGTGAGGGTCAAAGTATACATGAATCAGATACTGAATTTGCAATTAATTTAAAAGAACAAATTAAAATTAAAACTAATTCTGGAATGTCTATAAAAGAAATTAATCAAGAGTTAGTTGAGATTTATGGTGAGCAAATTTCATTTAATCCCTCCAAAAATCATTTTTTGCTTTGGGTTATGCCTTTAATTTTAGTCTTAGTCATTTTTATATTTATCAGAAATAAACTTAAGTTTTTTTATAAAAAATAAATAATTGAAACAGATCTACCTAATTAAGCTATGTGTATTAATTTTTAATTTTTTTCGTTCTTGAGATGGTAAGTGCTTGTTCAATTGCCGATTAATGATGCTAAACAAGCCAATTAAAACTAGAGTAAGTAAAATAAAATAAAAGCCTACAATTGGGTAAGGAACAAAAGGATTAAATGTTTTATCAGCAAAGTAACTTGCATAGTAAATTGCATCCCCTTTTTGCTGCCATGCAGGGAAGCCGGTAAAAAAAACTAGTGTCGTGGCGTGAAACATAAAAATGGCTTCATTGGTATAAGATGGCCATGCCAAACGAAGCATAGTTGGCCAAATAATTCGTTTAAATTTTTTAATTCCTGTAAGGCCAAATGCATCAGCTGACTCTATATCCTGACTGGGGACAGCTCGGAGTGCGCCGTAAAAAATTTCACCCGCATAGGCAGATGTATTAAAAAATAATACAATGAGAGCTCCTAACCAAGCCTTGGTAAACCAGCGGGTTTCTAGAGTGATAGTGACAAAACCCAAATCAAGATCAACTCCCAGCTTTGGTAAAATTACAAATAATTCATAGGCAAAAAAGAATTGAATAAATAAAGGCGATCCCCTAAATATAAAAATAAAGGTACGTGAAAAATTACTAAAAAGCCAGAAATTTGAATTTTTTCCTAGAGCTAAAATAGTTGAAAGAAAAAAACCTAAAAGCAGTGCAAGAATAGCAAAATATATATTCCAGATCATTCCAGAACCGATTAATACAAATTGTTCACAAAGAGTGATGTCTGCTTTGGGTAAGAGACGCTCTCCATAACCAATAGACCTTAGACCGTAATCAGAAAGAGTTTGTAAACAGCTCATCTTAATTAGATTTTCCTGCCATTGTTGCTTGACCTAAAGAAAGTCGAAAAGTTAGTTTATCAAAAACTAATTGTGATAAGTAAGTTAGTAATAAATAAAATATTAGAAGTACTCCAAAATACCAAGCGCGCCAATCAGGGTGAGGATATTCGTATACACCTGTTTTAATTCCCCCAAGTTCTTTAGCCCAATAGACAATATCTTCAATTCCTAAAAGGAAAAGAAGCGGTGTGGCTTTGATAAGTATCATCCATAAGTTAGAAAGGCCTGGCAGAGCGTAAACCCACATTTGTTTTAAAAGTATTCTCCTAAAAATTTGACGAGGTGAAAAACCAAAAGCTTCTCCAGTTTCTAATTGAGCTTTGGGAACTGCTGACATTGCACCCAAAAGAACATTGCCTGTAAATGCTCCAAAAACAAAACCAAAAGCTAATAAAGCAAGTGAAAATCCATAAAAGTCATGTACCCACTCACTAGCTGAACTTAAGGGAAGTTTAGCAGCTGTACAAACGACAAAATCATTACCTTGTCTGACAGCTTCTGTGACTTCGGGACAAAGAACCTTATGGCGCAAATATTCAAAAGCTTGATCAAGAGCAATAGGAATGAATAGAAAAAAAACTATATCTGGTATTCCTCTTATCATTGCGAGGTAGGTTTTGCCCAAATAACGAAATAATCTAATGGATGATCTACATGCAATTGCTCCTGCAAATCCAAAAGCCATTGCTAAAGGTGCGGCCAAGGTGATCAAACCCATAACAACCAAAAAGGAAACATAAAAAGACATATGTTTTACTGTGGTGATGTAACAAAAAAGCCAAATCAAACCTTCTAAGGTTTTAGGGTCTGCGCAGTAACTAAACATTACTTTTACTTTCGTTATCAACTAAAGTTTGAGGAAAAAAATCTGTAATTAAAGAGTGTCTTTTTCCTGTGATGATTTCTTCAATGCCAAACTTACCAGCCAAAGGTGCATTTGTTATTCCTGAATGCATAACAGCTACATATACTCCTTTAATTTTTTCCTCAAGATGGTTTTGAAGTCGACCGATCTTGGGTCTGCCATCAATAGGCAGAGGGCGTCTTCCAAGAGTGTAATGCTCTAAAGTCATGAAGCCATTATAGTTAAGCCTTGCATCCATGTCTTGAACAAGTTTCTCGGCCGCCTCTTTTATATTACTCTCTTTACTTGCATCGTCATCAAACTTACCTCCAATTACTAAACGTCCTAGATCGTCTTGTCGTGCATGAAAATCTTTTCCAGTGATGGGGTACTGCAGTATTAATTTTGGAAGAGGGTTTGTGTATGCCAAAAGTCCAAGGGTAGAACTCATCTTGAAATTAATATTTATAGTCGAGAGTAAATCAGGGGTGCCAAGCCCAGCAGCAATAATCACCTCATCACTGTAGATGATACCTTGATCAGTTTCTACTCCGATGACCTTATTTTCTTTAAAGATTAGTTTTTTAACATTAGATTTTTTAATTTGAGATCCACTAGCTTTAATTAATACATCGGCTGCTTTAGAGCCTTCTATAGCTAAATCATTTTCACCAAACCCTGCAATTTCAGGTCTGTTATAAAGATTGGGTAAATATTCCTCAAGTTTTAATTTTTTTACATCACTGACGGAATGTCCCCAAATTTGGTGCTGGGCAATGGTTTCACTCAGATCGTCTTTATCCATATCCCAAAAAAAAGCACCTTTTGAAGAAATTGTTAGATGTTTTATATCCTCTATTAATTTTGACCAGTATTTCAAATTGGCCAACCGAAAAGCTGCATACTTTTTGTCATTAGGGGAATATCCATTGACCCAACCCCAAGTGTTGCTAGTAGCTTGTTCTTTATCAGTTGAAAGGGTTCCCGTAATTTGAGTGATTTCAATTACCCCCCTTAAATGAGCATGATAAGCAAATGAGGCGCCAACTATCCCTCCACCGACTATAATCATAATAAGCGGAACTTTGCTATGACCATCAAATGGCTAATTGCATAATTGCTGAGAAAAAAAAATATAATAGGTAAATTAAAAGAATATGAAGACAGTGATACCGTCTTCATATTCATTTATTTTATTCAAATGGTCTTAAAAAGTATTAGCATCGTTGCCAAACCACTTTTTGATCAAAGCGTTAAGAGATCCATCTTCTTTCATAGAGCTAATAGCTTTGTCCATTGTAGCTTTCAGATCTCCATCAGATTCACGAATTCCCATTCCAACGCCGCCGCCAATGGAAACTTCACCAACATTAGCAAACTCACCACCTGACTCAGCAATAATGGAAGCAAGGTAATCGCCATCTGCTAAAACAGCATCAGCTTCACCATTTTGAACTGCGGAAATAGTTTCTTCTGCAGTAGCAAATTCAACCAGGGTAGCACCACTTTCGGCAACATAGCCTGCTTGAATAGTTGCAGTCTGTGCAGCAATTACGCCACCTTCAAGGTCAACATCTGATCCACTCATACCCATATAAACTGATGGTGATGGTGGAAAATAATCTTGTGTAAAGTCAATAACTTCATCGCGTTCTGCTGTAATTGACATACCAGCAATAATCGTATCGTAGTTACCTGATACTAAGTTAGGAATGATAGAGTCCCACTCGTTGATAACCCAAACACAATCTAAGTTTGCACGAATACAAAGCATATCGCCAACATCTTTTTCAAATCCATCTACTTCGCCATTATCATTGATAAAGTTGTATGGAGGGTAGGCTCCTTCTGTGCCCATTCTTACGGTGTCAGCATACGCAGAACTAACCATAAAGAAGGCAGCAAGAGCTGACAGTATTATTTTTTTCATAATTTTTCTCCTTGTTCTTCCTCTATGAGATTGAATAATAATAATAAAATATAAACTATATTATGCTAAATAGATAAACTTTTTCTATAATCGCTATATAATTCTCTTAAAATCGCGGACTAACCAACATTTATAAATAAATTTTAGCTTATATATAAACAATTTTAATTTACTAATGAGATCTCGGATCGTTAAGACCTGCATGGCGGTAAGCGGAAGTAACAGTATTTCTTAATAAACAAGCAATTGTCATGGGGCCTACTCCACCAGGAACAGGTGTAATCTTAGAGGCCTTTTCTGAGGCGCTCGCAAAATCTACATCTCCCACAATTTTACTTCCCTCACTCCCGTCTTCTTTAGTGACAGGAATACGATTAATACCTACATCTATGACAACAGCGCCTTCTTTTAACCATTTGGCATCAACCATCTCAGGACGACCCACTGCTACAACAACTACGTCTGCTTGTGCGCAAACAGATTCTATGTCTTTTGTTTTGGAATGGACAATAGTGACAGTACAAGACTCCTCAATCAGTAACTGAGACATGGGCTTACCTACAATATTTGATCTTCCCACTACAACAGCATTTTTCCCTCTAAGATCACCCACTTGATCTTTTAAAAGTAGTAAAGACCCTAAAGGCGTACAGGGAATAAAGGCTCTTTTTAACATATCACCTCCGATTGAAAGCCTTCCCGCGTTAATAGCATGAAAACCATCAACGTCTTTTTCTACCACAATAGTATCAATAACTTTTCTCTCGTCGATTTGTTTGGGTAGGGGGAGTTGCACAAGTATTCCATGAACTGTGCTATCGTTATTGAGATCTTCGATAAGTTTAAGGAGTGTTTTTTGATCGGTGCTCTCATCTAACTTGTAATCTTTAGTTTTAATATTGCATTCCTTAGCCATTTTTGATTTTTGACCCACATAAACCTTACTTGCAGGATTTTCTCCCACTAAAACAACGGCTAAACACGGATCTACTTGTTTTTGACTAATTAATTTGTCTGAGTCTTCTTTGACCTCTGCTCTAATTTTTGCCGCAAAAGCTTTTCCATCAATAATGTCTGCCATTTTTTCCTCCTCTATTGACCTCTAGGCCAGTATTCAATTAGTAAATCTTTCAATAAATAAATTATCAATATCAATAGCACCGGTGAAATATCAATCCCCCCCAAGTTTGGTAAATACCTTCTAATGTAATTTAGTGGAGGGTCTGTAAGTTTTTGAAAACTCTCATAGACTTTCCATAAAAACACATTTTGGCTATTGAGTATATTGAAGTGAAACAACCACGATACAACAACATAAAAGAAAACTATAAGCGTATAGAAATCTATTATTCTTACTAAAAATAGTAACAGTGAATTCACGTGGATAAATTATAAAAATTTGTCATTCACGTCTATTAAATAAGAAATTACGACACCGCTCTGATTGGGGATTTGTAAAAACTGTGTCAGGATGTCCTTGTTCCTCAACTAGTCCGTTGTGCAAAAAGATAACGTTGTTAGAAACTTTTCGTGCAAATTCCATTTCGTGAGTTACCACTAACATCGTCTTTCCTCCTTCCGCTAATTTACGCATGACAGATAAAACCTCGTCTACTAACTCAGGGTCTAGGGAAGAAGTGGGCTCATCAAATAATAATATTTCAGGAGAGATAGCAAGTGCTCGAGCGATAGCAGCTCTCTGTTGCTGCCCACCTGATAGATGAGCTGGATACTCTTGAGCCTTTTCTTCTATTCCCACAAGTTTTAGTAATTCCATAGCTTCGGCCTCGGACTCCACCTTATCTTTTCCTAAAACATTAACAGGTGCCTCGATAATATTTTCTAAAATATTCATATGAGACCAAAGATTAAAACTTTGAAAAACCATTCCTAAATTTTTTCTAATAGAGATAATTTTTGATTGAAGTTCTTTGTTGGGATTTGCTAAATCCACTTTTTTGCAATCTATAATTTGCCCACACACATCTATTATTCCAGAGTTAGGAATTTCTAAAAAATTGATACATCTTAAAAGTGTACTTTTCCCAGATCCCGAACTCCCAATAATACTGATGACATCACCTTGATTAGCGAGCAAATCAACACCTTGTAATACCTTATTATCACCAAAACTTTTCTCTAATCTGCTTAACTCTAATATTTTCATTTCTTACTTAATATCTCATTTTTTCTAATTCATTGGTATTGTTAGAAGATAAACGTAAATAATAATAGATATAAATAATATAACTTTGCCCTAAATTATTAGTTAATTTTAAAATGTAATAAAATCAATGCTTTTTTATAGTAAATTTAATTTTTTCAATATTTAAATTATATTTTTATGCAAATTAAGCATATAGTTATGTCCTAAAGGTTTAGAAGTATTTGATGAACTATGAAGAACATAAAACTGGTAATCAAGACATGGAATCAGTTCAAGAATATGGAGACAACGATTCAAAGACTGTTAACGTCGGTGCCGGAGTGAGAATTGAGGGACGAATTGACGGAGCAGAAGTTTCAGACATCTCTGGAACTCTGAGTGGAACAATTAACTCTTCAAACATAAATTTAAATAGTTCAGGAATTTTTAATGGAGATATGTCAGGAAGTGACATAACTATCTCAGGCAACGTTGAAGGTGATATAAACAGTGATCAATATTTGATTGTTAACCAATCAGCTAACATTAAAGGGACGATAGAATATTCATCATTGCAAGTGAGTTATGGTGCCAAAATACAAGGGACAATTAGACATAAGGGTAGTGTTCATTCATACACACCCAATATAGAGCCTATTGAAAAAGAAGATGAAACTGAAAATCATGAAAATGATCATGAAGAGGATGTTTAATGTCAATATTTGGTAGTAACGAAAAAAAAGTTGAGGAAAAAACAACTTTTAATTTTGATATAGATAAAGAAAATATTAATCAGTCTAATCTAGCTAAAGATATCAAGATTCATGGCTCTATTGAGGCTAAAGATTATATTGATTTTGCTGGACATATTACTGGCACAATAAAATCATCAACAATTTATTTAAAACCTGATTCATATGTTAAAGGAACTATTACTGGAGATACGATTACGATAGAGGGGGAGGTTGATGGAGACATACAGGCAAAAGATCTGCACATTAAATCAACTGCTAAAATTAAAGGAAATATTCGTTATACTAATATTGATATTCAAAATGGTAGCATTATCAATGCAGACCTTTTTTATTCATCTTAAAAATGATAATTTAATCAAATTTTTTTTTGGAAGGAGAACTTAACGTCCGAAAATAATACTTATAAGTTTACCGCTAAAATCGTAATTGGATTGGTAGGTTTGTGGGCTCTGATGACTCCCATACTTTATATATTTGGCACAACTATTTATTTTCCTTTTAAAATATCTGGGGGTGGAGAAATACCCTATCATCGACTTCAAGCAGTGAGACTTGCTGTTTGCTTAACATTCTCTTATTTTGCATTTAAATTCTTATTCGTAGAATACTCTAAATTATACCCCATACGATTTTTAGATATATTTTTAAAATCACTAACTTTAACTAGTCTCATGGTTTATTTAAGTCTGGGTTTAGAAATTGGTGAGTATGTTTTAGTGATTTACTTTTTTGCTTTTTCAATAATAACACACATTATTTCTGGGAAAAAATTTAGAAAATATTTTAGCTAATTTATAAGATACAGAACTTAAAATTTAAGTTTATTTTTTTTGAGTCTAAGTGCATTGAGTTTAATAAAACCCTCGGCATCTCTTTGATCATAGTTAGAAGACTCAAAGGTTGCTAAGTCTTTATCATAGAGGCTGTTAGGTGATTGTCTTCCGATTACAATCACATTTCCTTTGTATAAAACGAGTTTGACTTGACCGTTAACTCTTTTTTGAGTTTGATCGATAGCTTTTTGCATCATCACTCTTTCAGGAGCAAACCAGTAACCATTATATATTAATCTTGCATATTTTGGCATGAGCTCATCTTTGGTAAAAACTTCTTCTCTGTCCAATGTGATACTTTCCATAGCGCGGTGTGCCTTTAATAGAATAGTGCCCCCCGGGGTTTCATAAACACCTCTCGACTTTATTCCTACATATCTGTTTTCTACAATATCTACTCTGCCAATGCCATTAGATGCCGATAGTTTATTTAATTTTTCCAGTAAATTAAAAGGGGAGAGTTTTTTTCCATTAATTGCAACGGGATCACCCTTTTCAAATTGAATGGTAATAACTGTCTCTTTGTTAGGTGCGGTTTGAGGGCTTTTAGAAATACCAAATACATTTTCGGGAGGTCTCTTCCAAGGATCTTCTAAAATTTTTCCTTCCGCTGATCGGTGGAGCACATTCGCATCGACGCTATAAGGCGACTCAGTTCGGTTATGCTTCATAATCGGAATTTTATTTTTAGCAGCAAAGTCTAATAACTTAGTTCTCGACGAAAGATCCCACTCTCTCCAAGGTGCAATCACTTTAATTTTAGGATTGAGTGCATAATAAGAAAATTCAAACCTAACCTGGTCATTACCTTTACCCGTAGCACCATGCGAGACGGAGTCTGATTTTTCACTTTTAGCAATTTCAATTTGTCTTTTTGCAATTAAGGGTCTGGCAATAGATGTGCCTAGAAGATATTCCCCTTCATATATTGTATTGCAACGAAACATAGGAAATACATAATCGCGAACAAATTCTTCTTTGAGATTTTCAATATAGGTTTTTTTAGCACCTAGTTTTTTTGCTTTAGCTTTGGCCTCAGTGAGTTCCGCACCTTGCCCCAGGTCTGCGGCGTAGGCAATAACATCGGCGTTATATTCTGTTTGTAACCATTTTAAAATAACACTGGTATCAAGACCACCTGAGTAGGCTAGGATAATTTTTGATTTCATTTTATGAGCAATCTTGTTGCAAAGAATTATAAGCTTTAGTAAAACCTATAAGTGTGTACGTGTCTGTCGTCTCAGTTCCTCTTTGAGAATAGCCTACCACTGTCATAGCTTTGCCAGCTTTCATGGCATCCACAATAATACTGTCATCTTTCATAGACCAAGCAGAATCGTTTTCTCCAAAGAACTGAAAATTATTATTATCAATACTAACTTTGACGTATTTGTCAGGATCATAAGGATAGCCGCCGTCAATGCGAACGTATTCAGCATTTCCCTCTTTAAAGACATAAAATAATACTGTTCCTCTAGATGTGTAATCACCTGACTCTTTAAGAGGAATTTGAAAAATAGAACAGCCACTATTGCCTACTTTCTTTAAACTCCATTTACCGTGATCATGTTTAAAAGATAGCTCATGAGCAACGAGCGATCCTTTCACTAAAAGGATTGCAAAAAAGAATAGAAATATTTTTTTAATCATATGAAATTTGATGAACGAATATACCAATTAAGATAGATTTTTAAAATAATAAATAGATAATATTATGGATAGATCATGGCCAAAGTAAAAAATCCATTTATAGAAGCTCTCGCCAAAGTTGCCGAAAGCCAAGATATTAGCAGTTTCAAAAAAATATTTGATTATTTCTGCCCGAGACTTAAATCTTTTTTGATGAAATCTGGCGCAGATGAAGCTATTGCAGAAGAGATTATTCAAGAAACCATGACAATTATATGGACTAAAGCAGATTATTATGACCCAAAAGTGGCTTCGCCTAGCACTTGGATTTACACAATTGCTAGAAATAAGAAGATAGATATTTTAAGAAAGTCTCGAAAGGCTATTTTAGAGGACATAGATACTGCAATTCTACCTCCTGTTGAGTCTAAAGCAGATGAAAACATCGAGCATGATCAAAAATTTGAAATGATAGCACAATATCTAGATGATCTACCTGAAGACCAACTCAATTTATTGAAAATGAACTTCTTTGAAGAAAAATCTCACGGTGAAATTTCTGAAATTACCAAAATCCCCCTAGGAACCGTTAAGTCGAGAATTCGATTAGCTTTGGAGAAAATCCGCGGCAGATTGGAACAAGATGGCACAATGGCTAATCTAAATGAGGGTAATAACAGTAATATTAATTAAATAAAATGACTTTTGAAATTTTAACAAATTCAACTAATTCGCAGGCTAGCCTGTTATTTCAACAGTGTTTAGCGGAAATAGTTCCTGAAAATAGGCTTATCCAAAGAGCAAAAGATGAGGTCTCAGGATATTTTTTAGAGAGAATTGAGACAACTGATATATCTGATGATCTTTGGATGAAAGTAATCAATGTTAATGAGTCAAAGAAAAAATCTCACTTTGTTATAGACTCCGATCCTTTTTTGAGTCAACTCCCAAGAACTCTTCAAGCTCACTTGGCAGATAAAAAAATTAATTGGAAATCTTTTAAAGATGTCAAGATTGCATCTATCCTTCCTAAAGAAAAAAATGAAAAACTAGAATTAATCCATGTGATGCCAGGAGCTAAGATTCCTCAACACACCCATGAAGGGAACGAAAGTTTTTTAGTTTTGCATGGTTCCTACAGCGACGAGTATGGAAGTTATAAACAAGGAACAGTCCAAGTAAGAAGTGACGATCATAATCATACACCTGTGGGAAATGCTCGAACTGGTTGTATTGGCCTCGCCTACACACACGGTAAAATCAAATTTTCTGGAAAATTTGGTAAACTTTTAAATCTAGTCGCTAATTAATCTTAATTTAGAAAAAATAAAGTATATGCGCTGGGGCAATACCTGCTGTTAAAATTAGTCGCAAAATAAAATAATCTGTTCCAATAATTTTTTCTTTGAAGTAGAAAAAAAAGTCAAAACATAAAACTATGAAGTAGCCAATAATAAAAAGACCAATAGTTTCCTGAAATTTAAAATCTAATGCTAAAATACAAAATACATATATAGCAGGACAAACGCTAAATATAATTGCAATATTATTTTTAGAATGTAAATAGACACCCCAATATACAGCTCCTAGAAAAGATAAAATGACAGTTGAGTAATGAATAAACATTTGTTTATCAAAATCCAAAAAAATTAAATCAATATTATAAAAACAAAGATAGAAAGGAATTAAACCTGGAATGCCCACTAGGTAGATCATGAATGATCAATTTTATCTATTTGTTCCGCCAAATCTAGATCTCTTTGAGTGACTTCATTTTTATCATGGGAAATAAGTTCAATAATTACAGTGTTATATTCCAAGATAATTTTGGGGTGATGGTTTTTTTTCTCAGCCAACAGAGCAACCTGGCTTACAAAAGCAAAGCTTTGCCGATAGTTTTTAAATGTAAAAGTCTTGGTTAAAAAACCCTTTTCATCTTTTGGCCACGGGGTCATTCAATTAGGGAGCAGGAGAGGGGTTATTTTCATGAATTGCGTTAATATCTTTAATAATTTCATCCGATAAATCTATGTGAACAGAGTTAATATTTTCCTCTAGCTGTTTCATGTTTGTGGCACCAATAATATTACTATCAACGAATGGCTGCATGTTCACAAATGCTAAAGACATTTGAGTGAGACTCATTTCATATTTTTGTGCAATCTTATAATACTCTTCCACTGCTAATTGGGAGCGGGTTCCTTGGTATCGAGGAAAATTTTTACCATATAATTTTAATCGGGAGCCTTCTGGCATTTGTCCGTTTAAGTATTTTCCTGATAGCATTCCAAATGCTAAAGGAGAATATGCGAGCAAACCTACTTTTTCTCGAACAGACATTTCTGCCATCCCCACCTCATAGGTTCTATTGATTAAGCTGTAAGGATTTTGTACAGAAACTACTCTTGGAAATTTATGGGTGGAGGAAAGATGTAAGTATTTAGAAAGCCCATAAGGCGTTTCATTGGAGAGTCCAAGATAGCGAATTTTACCTTGATCAACAAATTTTTGAGCAGTAGCAAGAATATCTTCAAAGGCAGTCCAGCTTCCTTCGTTTTTGTTATGTCTGTATCCTAGTTTACTGAAAAAATTTGTTGAGCGCTCTGGCCAATGTAATTGGTACAAATCAATGTAGTCCGTTTTTAATCTTTTCAGACTACCTTCAAGAGCTTGTGTAATATTTTTCGAGTTAAATTGGTTGCCTCCTCCTCTGATCCACAAAACTCCGGGGCCTGCAACCTTAGTTGCCAAAATGACTTTGTCTCGATTACTTCTTTCCTCGAACCAATTGCCAATCATAGTTTCCGTTTTTGTATAGGTATGTTCTTTGGTGGGAACTGCATACAGCTCAGCGGTATCAAAAAAATTAATATCTTTATCTAGAGAATAGTCCATTTGTTCAAAAGCCTCTTTTTGGGTGTTTTGCTCTCCCCAAGTCATTGTTCCAAGGCAAATTAAACTCACTTTGAGATCTGTATTTCCTAGTATTTTAAATTTCATAAAAGATTAATACGGTTTTACTTGAAAATTATCAAGTTAATAGCCATATTAGGAATATATAAGGAGAACAAATGGTTGAATTAAAACAAAATACATATGCTAAATCCCAATCGACAGCCATCGATCAGGGTTTAAGAGAGTATATGCTGAAAGTTTATAACTACATGACTTCTGGTCTTGCTATCAGTGGTTTAGTGGCATGGAGTTTTTCTAAGTCTCCTGCAATTATGAATGCAATTTATGGAACAGGACTTCAATGGGTTATAATGCTGGCTCCCCTTGGATTTATTTTCTTCTTGGGTGCAAGATTACAAAAAATGTCACTTTCTGCAGCACAAATGACTTTTTGGGCATTCGCAGCAGTTATGGGAATGTCGATGTCTTATATATTCATTGTCTACACTGGTGTCAGTATCGTAAGAGTCTTTTTGATTACCTGCAGTACCTTTGCAGCAATGAGCATCTATGGATATACCACAAAAAGAGATCTTACTAAGCTTGGTTCATTCTTAATTATGGGTTTAATTGGTATTATTCTTGCGAGCATAGTTAACATCTTTATGAAAAGCTCTGCGATGCACTTTATAATTTCATGTGTGGGTGTTTTAGTTTTTGTTGGCTTAACTGCTTATGACACACAAAAGATTAAATCCACTTACTACCAAGTAGCAGGCACTAACTTTGCAGGTAAAGCAGCAATAATGGGTGCTTTAACTCTGTATTTAGACTTCATTAATTTATTTGTCTTGTTGATGCAGTTGTTTGGTCAAAGAAGATAAACTTTAAATAAAATATTTCATTAAGGAGGGCTTTGTCCCTCCTTTTTTTTTGCGTATCTTTTTTATTCTAAAATAATAATATCCCTCGGTGAATAGTTACATTCTTGCTATAGGTGCTGCTGCTATATGGTCCATGGTTGCGCTATCCGCAACACGAATTGTGAGATACTTTGGCAGTTATAATTATAATTTACTTCGCCTCTTAGGCATTATCATTTTTTTATTTCCCTATGTTTACATAAATTGGGAGTCTATTTATTTTAATCAGTCAATATTCAGTGCGATTGTTCTCTCTTCCATCATTGGAATTATTATAGGCGATACGTTTTTATTTATTTGTTTGAAAAGATTAGGACCTCGAAGACAAGCATTACTATTTTCAATGCAGATTCCATTTACAATTATTTTAGCGGAGGTTTTTCTTCAAACTCTGCCCTCTCTAATAGAGCTGATAGGGTGTTCTTTAATTTTTTTAGGAATACTGATAGCAATTCAATTTAACAAAACCATACCCGATGATGATCTTGAAAATATTCAAGGCAATAAGTATGCGGGTTTATTTGCAGGCATAGGCCTAGCTCTCTGCCAGTCTATTGGAATAATTTTAATGAAGCCCGCTTTACAGTCTACAGATCCTATTGTTGTTTCTTATCTTCGAGTAATAGTGGCTGCAGTTATCATGTTTGGGAGTTTATTTTTTATTAAAAATAATCAATTGTGGGAGAGGATGAAAAATCTTAAAAAAACAGTTTTTAGTATTTTTTTGGGTTTTATGGGAATGGGCGTTGGTATGACCATGCTAATTATTGCTTTAAAAAATGGAAATCCGGGAGTAATTTCAACCCTTTCCAGCACTATGCCGATTATGATTATCCCTATTTTATGGATCGTTACTAAAAATTATGCGGGTCATCTTGCAGTTGTAGGGGCTAGCTTAACCTGTGTGGGTACAGGAATTATTTTTTTAAGTTAGTCTGCACCTTTTTCAACATTTACAATTTTTAATTCTTTTGATTGTTTAATTTGTGTTTGTAAAATTTTATTAAGGGGGTCTTTTCCTAAATGTTTTTTGAATTGTTTTTGGCTTTTAATTGCTTGATCCGTATTTCCTTCTGTAATAGCAACTAAGGCATCTCTTAGGTGAGAGAGGCCCTTTTGTTCATTGGAGAGTTTGTATCTCATATAGGCTGTTCTGGGGTAAATGAATAATTTAGTAAAAGCGTAAGAGAATAAAATAAGCAAAACAATAAAAGTAATAAAAACAAATAAAAATTGAACAATAGGAATACTTAATTGCCAAATTCCTAATACTAAAGAGAGATTACCAGCATTATTAAAAAAGTAAAAAAGAGAGCCATAGCCAGCTACAAATATTATTAAGATTAGCAATAGTCTAATCATTAAATCATATTCTCCAAAAATAACTGATTAGTGTAATAAAGCTGAGCTAAATCATATGTGGATTGAAAATATATTTTTTGATCAGAGCTTAATTTTTCAAACTCCACTATGGCATTTGCATATTGTCTATTTAGAATGGCATTAATATAAGAAGCAAGGGAGCTAGATTTGCTTTTTGCTATGTTGATCTCAAAAATGTTAGAAATAATATTCTTCATCCATTTCATATTATTATTTTTCATAAACTCATTTTGAACAAAGTTTTGCTCACTTTGGGAGAGTTTTTGTAAGAGATAGGTGTAATCAGGTAGAGTTAATAACTCTTCAAATTTTTGATCTCTAAAAAAAAGATATTGATTTTGAAGTTTTTGAACTTGTTTATTTCTTAATTGCTGTTGATCGATGTGAGTAATAATTTGATTGATCGATAATATAAGATCGTATGCCTCATCATTTGATAGAACAACTTTTTGAGGTGCTTGCTTGGTTTCAACATTAGAGGTTTGAGGAATATTCTGTACATTTTCTGCTAATTCTAAAATTAAATTTTCTAATCGATCCACCTTATCTTGTAATTCCTTGTTACCTGAGTCTGAAGGAGTTGGTATTTCAGTGATAATTTCTTTTTCTATAGGGCTTGGTGTAGGCGACTGTGAGGAAAAGCTAAATTTTAAAATATTATTTTTATATAAATAACCCGCACCAGCCACTATGATGATGAGAAGAATGATGATGAGAAAAAGATTTCGCTGCCAAAAGCTCTTTTTCACTGAATCTTTTTGATTTTCAGCCATGAATTAAGAATCTATATTTTTTTATATTAATGAAAGTTTTAGCAATAGAAAGTTCTTGTGATGATACGTCTTTCTCAGTAGTGAGTGATGATAAAAGTATTGATTTTATTAAGACAATTAATCACCGCAAATTCCATAAAAAGCATGGTGGGGTTATACCAGAAATGGCTGCAAGACAGCATTTAGATATTATGGACAATTTACAAAAATCTATCAAAAAGTTCGACTTCAAAAAGATAGATTCCATTGCAGCTACTTACGGACCAGGACTGATTGGGGGGCTTATCGTCGGTTCTTCATTTGCAAAGGGTCTATCAATAGCTAGACAAAGAAAACTGATACCCATTAATCATCTTCAAGCTCATTTATTATCTCCTCGTCTAACCTCAAATTTATCTTTTCCCTATCTCTGTCTTTTAGTCTCTGGGGGGAACACAGCATTGGTGATAGTTAAGAGCCCAAAAAAATTTGTAACTTTGGGTTCAACAATTGATGACTCTGCAGGAGAGTGTTTTGATAAAGTATCAAAAGCCTTAGGACTCGGATATCCTGGTGGGCCAATTATAGAAAAGCTCGCTTTAAAGGGAGACCACCATAAGTACAAACTTCCTTTGCCCCTTACAAAAGTGAGGAATTGCAACTTTTCTTTTTCTGGTCTTAAGACAGCAGCAATTGATATTATTAATAAAAATAAAAATAATAAAAGATTTCTGGAAAATTTTTGTGCATCCTTTCAGTACACTGTAGGAGAGATATTTCAAAAGAAGATAAGAAATTCACTAGATGTTATGAATAATGAGGGCATAAAATTTAAAGATTTTTCTATTTGTGGTGGTGTTGCGGCTAATCAATATTTAAATAAGTTAATCAAAGGTTTTATAATTGAAAGAAATATAAATTTTCATCAGGTTCCCTTATCATTGTGTACCGATAACGCAGCTATGATTGGGTGGAATGCGATAGAGTTAATGCAATATGGAAAATTAAAGTTAAATGATTATAATATCAGACCAACACCTAATATTTTGATACATGAAAATTTCTAATACAAAAAAAAATCATTGGCTAATAAAATCAGAGCCTGAGAGTTGGTCTTGGGATCAACAAAAAAAGAAAAAGACAGAACATTGGGATGGTGTTCGAAACTATCAGGCAGCCAACTATATGAAACAAATGAAAATAGGAGATGAATGCTTATTCTACCATTCGGTATCTGAGAAGGCCATAAAGGGCATTGTAAAGGTCTCTAAGGAGTATTACCCCGACCCTTCTGATAAAAAAGGGATCTTTGGAATGGTGGATGTAACTTATGTTAAAAATTTAAAGGAAGTATACTTATCTGAAATAAAGGCTGATCCTTTTTTTGATGATTTTCCATTAGTGAAACAATCTCGATTAAGTGTGATGCCTGTTTCATTGAGAGAATGGAAGAAATTGATTAAGATGAGTGAAAAAAATGAAAGATTTTAACCTTAAAAACCCTCTACTTTCAAAAGAACAACATAACCAGATGTATAAAGAGTCTTTTGCGGACAAGGAGGCATTTTGGTCCAAAATAGCTAATCAGCAACTGACCTGGTTTAAACATTTTTCAAAGATTAAAGATACTAGTTTCGACGGCGATGTTTCTATTAAGTGGTTTGAGGACGGTGAATTAAATGTTTGTTATAACTGTGTTGACAGGCACGCCGACAAAACCCCAGATAAGATTGCAATCATATGGGAAGGCGATGATCCTAGTCAGTCTAAAACTTTTACCTATAAAGATTTAAAATTAGAAGTAAGCAAGTTTGCGAATGCATTAAAAAAGATGGGCGTTCAAAAAGGTGATCGCGTTACCATTTATCTTACCATGATACCAGAAGTAGCTTTTGCCATGTTAGCGTGCGCTAGGATAGGAGCGGTTCACTCAGTGATTTTTGGTGGCTTTGCGCCAGACTCCATAGCGGGGCGAATTCAAGATTGTAAATCTAAATATGTTATTACAGCTGACGAGGGTGTTCGTGGGGGTAAATCTATTCCCTTAAAAAGATATATTAATACTGCCCTAGAGAGTTGCGACGATGATATTAAAACTCTTGTTGTACAAAATACCAATACTCAAGAAGACATATATAAAGAAAAAGATTTTTATTACGATGAATTAATTAAAGAAGTTTCAAATCAATGTGATTGCGTGTCAATGAATGCAGAGGATCCTCTTTTTATTTTATATACATCAGGTTCAACTGGAAAGCCCAAAGGCGTTTTGCATACAACGGGGGGTTATTTAGTTTATGCATCCTTTACTCATAAATATTCTTTTGATTATCATGATGGTGATGTTTACTGGTGCACTGCTGATGCCGGATGGGTAACAGGTCACTCCTATTCTGTTTATGGTCCTTTGACTAATGGGGCTACCACTTTACTGTTTGAAGGAGTACCCAACTACCCCAACTTCTCTCGATTCTGGCAAGTATGTGATAAACATCAAGTAAATATTTTCTATACAGCTCCTACCGCTATTAGGGCGCTCATGAAAGAGGGAGATACATTTGTAAATAATTGTGATTTATCTTCACTAAGAATTTTAGGGACAGTGGGAGAGCCTATTAATCCAGAAGCATGGAACTGGTATGCTTCTGTTGTAGGAAAAAATCAATGTCCAGTCATAGACACTTGGTGGCAAACTGAAACAGGTGGGCATCTTATTTCTCCAATCCCAGGCATCACAAAACTCAAGCCTGGAAGTGCTGCACATCCTTATTTTGGAATTGAAGCAGCTATTGTTGATGATAATGGGAAGATTTTAGAAGGAGAATGTGAGGGAAAACTCTGTCTACTCGATAGTTGGCCAGGTCAAATGAGAACTGTATATGGTGATCATAAACGCTTCAAAGAGACATACTTTAGCCAATTTAAAGGAAAATATTTTACTGGTGATGGATGTAAGCGGGATAAAGATGGATATTACTGGATTACAGGAAGAGTTGATGATTGCATCAATGTCTCTGGACATCTTTTAGGAACAGCAGAAATTGAAAGTGCCTTTGTCGAACACGAACTAGTATCTGAGGCAGCAGTGGTTGGATATCCTCATGATATCAAAGGACAGGGTATATATGCCTATGTTACTACTAATACGGGTGTTGAAGTCAGTGACGAACTCAAAAAAGAGTTAACTCTTTTAATTAGAAAAAAGATTGGACCCATAGCAACACCAGATAAAATCCAGTTTTCACCAGGTCTTCCTAAAACAAGATCTGGAAAAATTATGAGAAGAATTTTAAGGAAAATTGCATCTCAAGAAGAAGAACAATTGGGAGATACATCAACCTTAGCCGACCCTAGTGTTGTTCAATCTTTAATAGACGGGTCAAAAAATATCTAAAAAAACAGATATCTCTAATTTATACGACTCGATTGCAAAAATCGATAAGGGTGCAAGTATTGACTATGCGATTAATATTTTTCCAAAAATAAAACGTGGTTTTTTATTTTTAAGTTTACAAGAGTATTATCGCCAAATTGAAAATTATGAATTAATTATTAAAAAATTTATTAATGATAGGACTCCTAAGAATATAAAAATAATTTTAAAGATTTGTGTAACGTTAATATTTCATTCAAAAAAACCTCATTATGCTATTGTCAATGAAGCTGTAGAATTTGGTAAAAAATTTAAAAAAGAATCTTTAATAAATGCTGTGCTGAGGGAGTTTTTAAGAAAACAAGACTCTTTTAAACTTGATGAAAGGAATATTCCTAAATTATTTAAAGATTGTTGCAATAAAATCTATAGTAGTAAAAAAATAAGATCTTATATATATGAGTCTGTTTTTAACAAACCCAATAGCTATCAAATATCATTCAAGAATAATGAAAATAACTTTTATAAACAAAGAGTTGCCTTTTTAGACAATAATCTCAAAGCAGATTATTTTGTGCAGGATATTGGCAATTTTGAAATAATTAATTCTATTAAAGAATTTTATAATGATAAAGAAATACTAGATGTTTGTGCCGCACCAGGAGGTAAAAGTATTTTATTATCGACATATGGATTTATGGTGGAAGCGCTTGATAAATCACAAAGTCAAATAGATAAATTTAAACAAAATATAAAAAGGTTAAATATTGATATCAAAATTACTAAAAAGGATTTTTTAAATTCTAAAATCAACTCTAAATATAATTCCATTTTATTGGATGCACCCTGTAGTGCACTAGGCACATTTAGAAGAAATCCTGATGTGATCAGCAAAATAGATAGAAAGAGGCTTAAAATAAATCAAGACATTCAACTCAAAATGGTTGATAAATCATTAAATTTGTTAAATAACGGAGGGGTTTTAGTATATATCGTTTGTTCTTTTCATTCCTTTGAGACAATGGGTGTTATTGATAAAATTTTACAAAAACATAAGAATATAAATATAGAAGATATTCAATCCGATAAAATGATTAAAAAAGAAAATGGTTATTTCATAAATCCTTACTCATTTAAAGAGTATGGGGGGGCTGATATTTTTTATGTATCAGTTTTAAGAAAGCAACAATGAAAACAATTATATCTCCATCAATTTTAGGAGGATCATTTTCTAACATGGAAAAAATTATAAGTAGTTTGGACCAGTCAGAAGCTGAATATATACATTTTGATGTAATGGATGGTGATTTTGTTCCTAATTTAACTTTTGGACCTCAGTTTATTTCAAATTTACGTAATCAAACAAAAAAGGTATTTGATGTTCACCTAATGATTAATAGAGTTAGTAAATTTTTAGATGAATACATTAAAGCTGGCTCTGATATAATTACATTTCACATAGAAATTGAAGAAAATTTGAGCGAATTAATTAGTAAGATTAAAGATAAAAATATTAAAGCAGGTATTGCAATAAAACCAAAAACCCCATGGGAGGAAATTAAAAGTCTTCTTCATTCAATAGACCAAGTTATCATAATGACTGTCGAACCTGGGTTTGGTGGACAATCCTTTATGGACAGTCAGATAGATAAAATAAAAAATATTTCTAATTATATAAAAGAAAATAACTTAAGTGTAGATATTGAAATCGATGGTGGTGTAAATTATGAAACTGGAAAAATTTGTAGAGATGCAGGTGCAAATATATTGGTAGCAGGCTCTTTTCTTTTTAAACAAGAAAATTTATTAACTGCTACTAATGAATTAAATAAATTCTTTAACCAATGACTCGAAAAAAAAACGCCATTATATCTGTTTTTGATAAAACTAATCTTGGTGATATTGCAAATTTTTTAATAAAGAAAAATTTTACTATTTATTCAACTGGGGGATCTTCTCAGTATTTAAAAAAATTAAAAATTCCTCACGTTGAAATATCTAACTACACAAAACAAAAGGAAATATTAGGTGGGAGAGTAAAGACACTGCACCCCAAAATTTTTGGTGGTCTTTTAAGTACTGGCTCATCAAGCCATCAAAAAGAGCTAAAGAAAGAAAAGATTATTAATTTTGATGTTTTAATAGTTAATCTTTATCCCTTTTCCGATACTGTCAGAAATAGCAAAAATAGCCATAAAATCATTGAAATGATTGATATTGGGGGACATAGCTTAATTAGAGCCGCTGTTAAAAACTATAAGAAAACTGTCCCAATTGTGGATCCATTGGATTATCAAAAGTTTATCAAGAATTTTCCCCAGACAGAAATATCTAAAAAAAAATATGCTATCAAAGCAATTCAGCAAGTAACAGAGTACGATGTTTCTATAACTAATTGGTTTCAAGGAATACAAACGGAAGAGTATTCACTGAGGTATGGAGAAAACCCCCAACAAAAAGCAATTGCTTTAATTAATAACAAAAGTTTCACTCAAGTTAGTGGACATAAAAAACTTAGTTACAATAACTTACTAGATTTAGATGCAGCAATTAATATCGCATATGGTTCTAAAGCAAATGAAAATATCTGTACTATAATAAAACACAATATTCCCTGTGGTGGAGCAATGAAAAAAACTCAAAAAGAAAGTTATAAAAAAGCTCTGATGGGAGATCCTCTTAGTGCTTTTGGTGGAATTGTAGCATTCAATAAAAAATTATCTGCAAATACTGCGAGTCTTTTAGTAAAAAATTATTATGAAGTCATAGCAGCACCTGATTTTGAGAAAGAAGCCTTAACTATTTTAAAAACTAAAAGTAATTTACGTGTTTTAAAAGTGAAAAAATTTATTAATAAAGTTGAGCAAAGATCAATATTTGCAGGAGCTCTCATTCAAGATACAAATAGGAAAGTATCTTCTATAAAGGCAATAAATGGCAATAATAAATTAAAAAAAAACAAGATTGATTTCTTTATTAATATTTTAAAATATATTAAATCAAATTCTATAGCTTTGTTTGATCAGGATAGTTTAATCTCTCAATCAGGAGGACAGACATCAAGAGTCGATGCCCTACATAGCTGTTTTTATAAGTTAGGATTGAGACATAACAAAAAAGTAATTAAAAAATTATTTTTATTTTCTGATGCCTTCTTTCCTTTTACCGACTCCTTAGAATTTATAAAAAAACAAAAATTAAAAATTGATATCTACACACCAATGGGTTCTCAAAATGACTCAAAAATTATTGATTATGTTAAGAGAAATAATTTAAATTGTTTTAAAATAAGCGATCGTCATTTTAAACATTGATCGATATTTATAAAAATAAACCACCAAAAAGTGTTTATTTACCAATGCATAGATATGAAAACATTCAGTTCAAACAAAAGTATTCTATAAAGCTAATAGAGGAATTTTTTAAAAAGTTTCCTGAAGAAAGAAGAGGAAGAAAGAAATTTAGAGAAAAAGAAATACAAAACACTAAAATTCTAATTTATGAAAAAATATTTCAAAAGGGACTTGAGATAAAAGCTGACTGTGTTGGGTCCATCAAAGAAAAAGTAGATAAAGAATTAATAATAATTAAAGTAACTTACTTTAAAAAAAATGGATGATAATAAGATTCTATTTGTTGATCTAGACGGCACCTTAATAAAAGAAGATCTTTCTAATCTCGCGTTTATGGATTATTTGAAGAAAAAACCTTTTAAAACTCTCTACCATTTAATTATTTTTCTATTTAAGGGTAAACCGTACCTAAAAGAAATAATATCAGCGGATTTTAGAGTTCCCATTGAAAGTTTAACATTCAATAAAGGTGCTTTGGATTATGTAAGAGATATTAAGAATAGACATAGGGTGGTCTATCTTATTTCTGGAAGTCATCAAATTTTAATTGACCAATTTCAAAATCATTTAAAAATATTTTTTGAAGCTTTTGGAACAAATAAAAAATTTAATATGGTTGGTAAAAACAAAGTGAAATTTATAAATGAGTCATTGAATATTAATAATTTTGATTATTTTGGGAATAGTAAAAAAGATTTACCAATCTGGAACTATTGTAAAAGGATTATTTATACAAATGTTTCAGATAAATTAAGGATAGTTATAAATTCATCAACGTTAGAAAAAATTGAAGTTAAAGAAAATTTTAAATAAATAAAATGACACTTTTTAATTTTTTTCAGATTTTTTTCGTATGCTTGCTAGGAGCCATGTCTCCCGGCCCAAGTATGGTTGTAGTTATTAATAATGCTATCTTTAAAAATAGATATAATGGAATTTTAACTTCTATTGGGCATGGTATTGGAATTGGAATATATGCTTTCTTTGCTGTTATTGGAGTAGGGATTATAATAAAAACAAATATAATTATATTCAATGGAATAAAAATTATTTCTATATTTTTTTTAATTTATATGGGAATCAAATCTTTACTGAATAAAAAAAATTTAGATTTTAGCGAGGGTAACAAAAAAGATGGTTTATCGTCATTTATTCAAGGTTTTATAATTTCAATTCTAAACCCAAAAATCTTTATATGGTTTGTTGCAATTTATTCTCAATTTATGTCGTCAGATAATGATTTTGTTTTTAATAGCTATTTAGTTTTTACTGCAAGTATTGTGGATGCAACTTGGTATATATTTTTAACGTTTATTGTGACTTCAGATATAGTTTTAAGATTTTTAAAAAATAAAAACTTAGTAATTCATAAAATAATTGGAGTCTTATTTATAATAATATCTGCGATAT
>CABXVZ010000006.1 GCA_902515765.1 uncultured Alphaproteobacteria bacterium
TAAAGTTAATTTAATTTTTCACGCATCTCCAATGTTTCTTGTAGGTAGGACTGAGTACCAGGATATTGTCACTGGGAAAAAACCTCAGTTGGCAAGTTTTTATAGCAATATTAGAAGAAAATTTGAAATATTTGTAAAAGATAATAAACCTATAGGAGATAAGTGGAGTTTTGATGAAGATAATAGAAAAAGAGTTCCAAAAGATTACCTTAGTCCAAAATCACCAACTTTTGAGTCAAAGCATTACAACGATTTAAAAAAAATAATTGATAAATACTTTTCAAGTCATTTTGGGGAATTAGCGAGAAATATAATTTTTCCAATGAGTTTTAAAGATTCTCACAAAGTCCTTGAAAACTTTATTAATGAGAAACTCGAAAACTTTGGACATTATGAGGATTTTGTTAGTACAAAAGATCCTTATATAAATCATAGTTTGATCAGTGCTCCATTAAATATGGGCTTATTAACTCCCAAGGATATTTTAGAGAAACTAGAAAAAATCTCATATTCCCAAGTCGGTATCAATAATTATGAAGGTTTTATCAGACAGGTATTTGGATGGAGAGAATTTATGAGATATTTAAATATTAATTATTACAAAGATTTTAATAAAGGCAATTTTTTTGGAAATGATAGGAAATTATCAAAGCACTGGTACGAAGGCACTACAAATATCCCAATTTTAAACGATATGATAATAAATCTTAAGCAGTCTGGGTATGTTCACCACATTCCAAGATTGATGATAATTTGCAATATAATGAATCTGTCAGGTTTAAAACCATCAGAAGTCTATAAATGGTTTATGGAAACCTTTATTGACTCTTCTGATTGGGTTATGACGCCAAATGTTTATGGTATGGGTCTTTTTAGTGATGGGGGAATATTTGCAACTAAGCCTTATTTATGCGGATCTAATTATCTATTAAAGATGAGTAATTATAGTCGTGGTGAATGGACACAAACTATGGATGGTCTATATTGGAATTTTATATCTAAAAATAAAAGTTATTTTAAAACTAACCACAGGCTTTCTATGATGTACTATACTGTTAATAAAATGGATAAGTCTAAAATTAACACACACATCTCTAATGCAAAAAAATTTATTACCGAATACACAAGATAAAAAAGTTTTTATCACAGGTGCAAGTAGTGGAATTGGTTATGCTCTTTGTGAAGAGTATTTAAAACAAGGTTGGTCAGTCATAGGTCTTGCTAGGGATAGTTCTAAAATACCTGATACAACCAAAAAAAATAATAATTTTAAATTTGTAAAAGTTGACTTATCAGATTTTGAAGTAAGTAAGTCAGTAATTAATTATGTATTTAAAAAAAATAAAAATATTAATACATTCATATTAAATGCAGGAATTTATCTTCCAGATGGTTTTGATAACTTTAGTTTTGAAAATGCAAAAAAAACCTTCAACACTAATGTATTAAGTATTTATTTAACGCTAGAGCTAATAAATAAAAATTTTAAACTTAGCTCAAAGCACACTCTTGCAATAATGTCTTCTACAGCAGGCTACAAAGGCCTTCCAAAGTCTTTATTATATGGGCCCTCTAAAGCAGCTTTAATTAATCTGGCAGAATCGATTAAATCTGAGAATAGTAATGACTTAAATATTAAATTAATCTGCCCAGGATTTGTCGAAACTCCTGCTACAAAAGTAAATACTTTTAAAATGCCTTTTTTAATGTCGCCCTCTAAAGCTGCAGGAATAATATTTGATAAAATATACAAAAAAGGATTTGAGATAACATTTCCTTTTCCTTTTAATTCTATAATGAAATTTGGTAAGATATTACCTTATAAGCTTTATTTCAAATTTACTGAAAAAAAGTTTTCAAAAAAATGAAACAACTTGCACCTAAAATTTCTATAGTTATGGGAAGTCAAAGTGATTGGTCTACACTAAAGCATACTAGTAATATCTTAAAAGAATTAAAAATTATTCATGAGAAAAAGATTATTTCTGCTCATAGAACTCCAAAAAGACTCTACGAATTTGCTGATCAAGCATATGAAAATGAAATAAATATAATAATAGCTGGTGCCGGAGGTTCAGCTCATTTACCAGGTATGATAGCAGCTATAACTCATATTCCAGTGATTGGTGTTCCCATAGAGTCAAAATCCCTTAAAGGTCTTGATAGTCTCCTATCAATTGTTCAAATGCCTTTTGGAATACCTGTTGGAACAGTAGCTATAGGTGAAAATGGAGCTAAAAATGCAGCCTTATATGCAGCATCAATCCTTAGCAATAGAGATAAAAATCTAGAAAAAAGATTAATCAAATGGCGTTTATCACAGACTAAAAAAGTAAAAAAAAGTCCAAAATAATGAAATTAGGTATTCTTGGGGGCGGTCAACTTGGAATGATGATGTGCCAAGCTGCAAAAAATAATAATATTGATACTATTATTTACTCTGACTTTTTGGACTCTCCAGCTGTCCACTTTTCAAATAATCATTTTATTTCTGATTATAATGACTTGAGTAAAATAGATGAATTCATTAATGAGTGCGATGTTATCACTTACGAATTTGAAAATATTCCTTATGAAACTTTAAAACATATTAATAAAAAACTTAAGGTCTTTCCTAGCCCTTCAGTTAATAACATAATTCAAGATCGTTTAACTGAAAAAAATTTTATTAACAAATTAGATATAGATACTGTTCCGTTTCTTGAAGTGTCTGATAAAAAATTATCAAAAATTGATGAAGATTTTTTTCCAGCTATATTGAAAACTCGAAGAATGGGCTATGATGGAAAGGGTCAAAGTATTATTAATGATTTGAGATCTTTAACAGAAATAGAGCAAGATAACTATATATTAGAAAAGAAAATAGATCTTAAGCAAGAAATATCTGTTATCACTGTCAGGTATCAAGATGAAAGCTTATTTTCTTACCTACCCATAGATAATACTCATAAAGACCAAATTCTTTTTAAATCTATTTCTCCTGCATTAATAAATCAGGATTTAAAAGTTAAGGCTCTTATGTGGTCTGAGAAAATAATAAAATCTTTAGACTATATTGGGGTTATTTGTGTAGAATTTTTTATTGATAAAAATGATAAGCTTTACGTAAATGAAATAGCACCACGAGTACATAACTCAGGGCATTTAACTATTGAATCATACAATATCAGTCAATTTGAGTCGCATGTCAGAGCAGTATGTAATTTAGAAAAAATAGAACCTAAAATTCAAAATGAAGCTGAAATGCTCAATATTCTAGGAAGTGATATCTTTAAATATAGAAATCAAGTTATTAATGATAATCAATTTTTTCACGATTATTTTAAAAATGAAGCCAAAAAAGGAAGAAAAATGGGTCATTTAACAAAAATTAAAAATTAAACTTCAGTCCAAAAATTTTTAAAATAATTATAATTTATAAGATGATCGTTTTGAAATTTTGAATATTTTTGAAATTTAAAATTTTTTATACGCTTGTATTTATAGCTTTTATTATCATATTTTAGACCATAATGTTTACAACCATTAAGAGTTAAAAACTTATTAAGATTTGATGTTTTTTTATTTATCCAAAATAGCTCAATAATATTTGATATAGAGTATTTAGTTGAATAGACACCAGCACAACAAGCAGGTGCATATTTTCTACTTTTTAGATGAGGTGCTGAGTCAGAGCCAAAGAAAAACTTAGAACTACCAGAGAGAGCTACTTTTTGTAATGCTTCTTGATGAATAGAACTTTTAATTATTGGTTTACAAAAAAGTTCTGGTCTTAAATTACCACCTAAAAAGGTATGAGTGTTCTCTAGTAGATGATGGGTAGTGATAGTGGCAGATATATTTTTATTAGATTTAACGAATGATACAGAGTCTTTTGTTGTTATATGTTCAAGAGTAATTTTTAAAGATTTAAAGTTTTTAATTATCCAAGAAAGTTCAAGATCAAGGAACTTTTTTTCTCTTTCATAAGGATCATCATTTTCATGAACATGCTCACCGTGAATGCATAGAGGAATATTATGATCTTCTAAGAAAGAGAAATATTTTGCCATTTTTTTAATGTCACTTACTCCAGAACCTGAATTTGTAGTAGCATTAAGAGGATAGAGCTTGGCAGCAAAAAAAAGGTTATTTTTCCGCATGTAGTTTAAATCTCTCATAGAGCAATTGTTGTTTAGGTATATTGTAAATAAAACCTCTGATGATTTATTCATTTTTAAGATTTTATTTCTATATTTTAGAAGTAATTCGGCATTGGTAAGTGGATTTTCCAAGTTTGGCATAACCAATATTTTTTGAAAATGTTTATTGTTTTCTTTTAGAACAAATTGGGAAAGAGAGCCTTCACGAAGATGGACATGGAAGTCGCAAGGCTTACAAATTTTGAGCATTTAAAATTTTATCAACTTTTTCGATCACTTGATTATAGGCAACATCATTCATTAGACAATTATTTAAAGTAAAGTTTTCAGTTTTTTTGACAAGATCCTCAAATGTATCTTTGGATCTTACTAAATGGCAATGTTCAAATATCTCAGGAAAATATACCTTATCATTAGTAGGACCAAATAAACCTATTGTAGGAGTATTTGCTAAAGCAGCCATATGCATCATTGAGGAGTCATTGCCTATAAATAAACGTGATTTTTGCAATAATCCATAATCATTTAATATATGTTGTTTACCACAACGGTTTATAACACTATCACCAAGGGCATCCTCAAAAATTTTACAACGATTACTCTCTTGTTCTGATCCTAAAATATATATTTTATCTATTCCCTTATTTAAAAGATATTGGGTAATTTTTAAAAAGCTATCAGTAGACCATTCTTTTGGGGTCCAATTTGTAAAAGGTGCTATACAAGCATAATTAGAATTAGGAAATATCTTCCTAACTCTATCAGTTAAGATTTTAAAGTCTCTTTTGGGATCAGTTTCAAATTTTTGTTGTATTTGAGAGTAGATATTATGTTTTTTTTTCATTTTAAAGATATTTCTTTTTTTAGTGCTTAAGAAATAAGAAATTAAAGATGATCTAAAGTCTACTACTTCGTCAAATTTTAGTGGTGATAATTCTTTATAAAGCTTCCACCAATGAAGATTATATTTTTCTTTTTTTAAAGTAACTCTTCTAGTGATCATGGTATAATCATCATATAAGGGTAATGGCAATGATCCTGAAACTAAGGTAATTTCAATATTCTTTTTATTTTTTCTAATATATTTATTTAAAACTTGAAGATTTATTAAGGAATCACCTATTCTGTTTGAAGAAATAAATAATAAATGCATATATATAGAATATAAATAATACATTAAATGGAAATTAAAACACCTAATCCAGTAAAAATATCAGTCTCAGGGGAAGAGAGATTTGATTTTATTCAAAATTTAATTACAAACGATTTGAATAAATTAGTTAATATTCTTTATAGTTATATATTGACGCCACAAGGTAAAATATTGTTTGAGGTCCAAGTTGAAAGATTTAGTGACCATTTTGAGATCTTATGCACTAATGATCAATTTAATCTATTTGAGTTTCTAAATAAGTATTCAAGACTATCTGATGTAAGTTTAAAAAAAAATTCCTTAGATTCCTCACTATATGGAGAGGATTACCTATTAGCCCTTCTTGAAAAAGGAAGAATAGATAGCAATTTTTTAAATCACTCAACTCATGTCCCCTCAGAAATTCACGATGAATATATTGATTATCAAAAAGGATGTTATGTAGGACAAGAAGTTGTCTCTAGAATTAAACATCGTCAATTAAATAAAAAAAATATTAAGATCTTTGAAATAAGCGATAATAGCTTGATTGATTTATCCTCAAATTTGAAATTATTGTTAGAATTGGGAAAATATAAGCTTATTCGCTTAGATATAAGCTCTGATTATGATGAGATATTAAAGAAGTTTAACTTAAAAATAATTAATTCTTAAAATAACTTGAATAATAGTTACTAATTTCAGATAAACTTACTCTCTCCTGCTTCATTGTATCTCTATCACGGACTGTAACAGAGTGATTTTCCAAACTCTCAAAATCTACTGTTATACACATGGGTGTTCCAATCTCATCGTGTCTACGATAATTTTTTCCAATATTACCAGAATTTTCAATCATAACCCTTCCTAAACCAAGAGATTGTAATTCAGATTTAACTTTATTTGCTAAATTGACTAAATCTTGATTATTTCTTTTTAGAGGAATTACCGCCGCTTTAATAGGAGATAGATGAGATTTTAATTTTAATACAGTTCTTTTATTTTCTTCTTCAACAGTATAAGCCTCATTTAGAACTGCAAGTACTCCTCTCTCAACTCCTGCAGAAGGCTCTATTACAAAAGGTATGAACCATTCTTTGGTTTCTAAATCTTGAATAACAAGTTTAGTGGTGGAGTCTTTATTTTCTTTCACTTTAGAACTTATTCTAAAATCATCTTGATTTTTTGTGTGTGACCCCAAATCAAAATCAGTTCTATTAGCTACACCTTCAAGCTCTTCAAGACCGTGAGGAAATTCATACATAATATCAAAAGTTGCCTTTGAATAATGAGATAGTTCTTCCTTTTCTACTTCAAGAAGTTTTATTTTTTGAGAATTAACTCCTTGGTCAGACCACCATTGAAGTCTTTTATCTACCCAATATTTATGCCAATCTTCATCACTTCCTGGCTTTACAAAAAACTCTAACTCCATTTGTTCAAACTCTCTTACCCTAAAAATAAAATTTCTAGGAGTGATCTCGTTTCTAAAAGCTTTACCAATTTGAGCTATACCGAATGGAGGAGTTCGACTTGTGGAGTCAGTTATGTTTTTGAAATTAACAAAAATTTGCTGTGCTGTTTCTGGTCTCAGATAGGCAAAAGAGCTGCCATCATCTACGGGGCCAATTGCAGTTTTAAACATTAAATTAAAGGGTCTAGGGTCAGTTAAATCTTTCGATTTACAAGAGGGGCATTCATTATTGACGATCTGATCTTCTCTCCATCTTGATTTACAATTTTTGCAGTCTACTAAGGGATCAGTAAAAGTGTCTTCATGACCTGAGTGTTGAAGCACCAAAGGAGATGTTAAAATAGTTGAATCTAGGCCCTCTACATCATCTCTTTCATATACAATTGATTTCCACCATGAATTTTTAAGATTTATTTTTAATTCAACACCCATTGGGCCAAAATCATACAGACCCTTCATTCCACCATAGATATCATTTGATGGAAAGATAAACCCTCTTCTTTTACATAAGGAGACAAGATCCTCCATATTTGTTGCAGTCATTAACTACAATCCAAACTTGTTAAACATAAGTTCTTCTTTTATTTTCATAAATAATTCATCAGTCATTGGAGATGTAATTCCAAGACCTAATTTTTGTTTTAAAGATTTTGGTTGTTTGATCTTTTTAATCTTAGTTTTTTCACCATATTTAGACTTAAAGAATGATGTCTCTGAATAAATACCATCAATCAACCCAAGATCCTTAGCTTCATGAGATAGCCAAAAAGAACCAGAGAATATTTTTTTCAAATTTTTTTGATTAAATTTTTTCTTTCTTCTAGAAGTAACCCAATCAATAAAGTTTTGGTGGATCTGTTTTTGTAAATTTTTTAATTTTTCTGTATCTTTTTTGTTAATTTTTTCAAAAGGATCAAGGAAACTTTTATTCTCTCCAGCCGTAAAAATTCTTCTCTCAACACCAACTTTTTTAATTAGTTCAGTAAAACCAAAACCCCCAGAGATAACACCAATTGATCCAACAATAGAATTTACATCAGCATAAATTTCATCAGCCGCACATGCTAGCCAGTAGCCCCCAGATGCAGCTACATCTTCAACAAAACAATAACACTTGATTTTCTTTTTAAGGCAGATTTCTCGTATTTTTTGGGCAATCAAAGAGGATTGTACTGGTGAGCCACCTGGTGAATTAACAACAACAGAAAGAGCATCAAACTTGGTTTTATTTAATTTAGTAAATAAACCATTGAGGTTTTCTATATTTAATGGTGCCCTACCCCCAGATGCAATCATTCCTTTGAGATCTATTGACACGATAGTTTTTGAAGATGAAAACATTATTTAAACCAATTTTTAATATCCTTCGAATATGCAGAAGAATTTGTATGAATAATAATTTCATTTTCTTTTTTTTCTACATATTTCTCATGTTTATTGACGCTTAGAAGGATATTTTTAGGAGTTGATCCCTTAAAAGACAGTAAAGGCGTGATGCCGACATAACATTTATTTATTTTTAATAAATCCAACATAAAACTCAAATTTTCATACCTATTAATTAAGTAAGCTTTTCCTTCAGGTTTCAAATATTTAACCATATTAGTAATCCATAATTCAGCTTTTTCCTTACTTGTATATTTGGCGTCATAAATTGATTCATTTTTAGATGTAATAACGCTATCTTCAAAAAAAAATGGCGGGTTCGTAAAAATTAAATCAAAATAAGATAAGAAATTTTCATCTAATTTGCATACATCTTTTTGAAAATATTCTAAATTGCTTAGTTTATTTTCATTTTTATTCTTATTTGCTAATTCAAAATGATAATCATTTTTTTCAAAACCTATGACTGACGAGTTAGGGTTTCTATATGAAATAATTAAAGATATAGGACCGCATCCAGCTCCCATATCTAAAATATTCTTTTTAGATATAGAGCTATAAATTTGTCCAGATAAAATTATGGGCTCTATTCCACTTCTATAACCATTTTTTGGCTGATAATAAAGTAATTTACCATCTAGAAGATAATCTTTAGTGTATAAACTCATAACAAATGAAACAATTAACTTTTGAAAATACTATACTATCTATCCATAAAGATATTCAAGTTAAGTTGAAAAAGACTAACGAAACTATTGATAGATATATCAAAAGTGAAATTTCAATTATACCAAAATTAAGTAAATACTTTTTTAATAAAAGAGGTAAACAATTGAGGCCTGTATTATGCCTACTAACTAGCAAAATGATTAATTCAAATTATTCTCAAATAAATACTGACATTAGTATGGCAGCGGCTCTAGAGTTCATACATGGTGCAACACTTCTTCACGATGATGTTATTGATAAAGGAAAGATTAGAAGAGGGCAAAGAAGTATAAACGATATTTGGAATAATAAATTTAGCGTTCTTTTGGGTGATTTTATGTTCTCAAAATCATTTCAGTTGATGACAAAAGGTAACTCATTAAGTGCCATGGAGTCATTAGCAGAAGTAAGTAGTAAGATATCTGAAGGAGAATTTTTGCAACTATCTAATGAGAAAAACGTTTCTATTAAAATTGATGAATATATAAATATTATATCTTTAAAAACAGCAGAACTTTTTGGTGCTGCAATGAAAGTTCCAGCAATACTTACAAATAAAAGTCCCATATTAATAAAACAACTAAATACCCTTGGGATAAATTTTGGAATTATTTTTCAAATAATTGATGATAATCTTGATTATTTTGGTGGTAAAGAAATTGGAAAGGTTATAGGTCAGGATTTTCTTGAAGGGAAAGTCACACTACCAATAATCTTACTTTTAAAAAAAATAAATAAGGATCAGAAAGAGAAAATAAATACCCTATTTCAAAAGAAAAAAAGAACAATTAAAGAGTTGAAAGAAATAATTAAGTTGCTTCAAAAATATGAGATAGAACAAGAATGTAGAGAATATGCAGAAAAAATATCAGTCAAATCACTTATCATTTTAAATAATTTTAAAAATAAACAATCTCAATTACTTAAAGAACTATTAGTTACTTCAATAAAAAGAGAAAATTAATCATATCTAAATTTTGTATTTGGAAACTTTTTATTATTTACCTCTTCAACATATTTTTTAACAGCAGATTGAATATTTATTGATAAGTTTGAATATTTTTTTACAAATTTTGGGTGATATTCAGTAAATAAACCTAACATATCTTCTGAGACTAATATTTGGCCATCACAAAATTCTGAAGCTCCAATACCTATAGTCGGAATATGAGATAAACTGGTAATTTTCTTTGCAATTTTTGTTAGGATACCTTCTAAAAGAATGGCAATGGCTCCTGAGTTCTCTAGTATTTGGGCATTATCAATTATTTTATCTAAATCCTGTTTATCTCTCCCATAAATTTTAAATTGTTTAGAAGAAGAAAATTTTTGAGGTTGAAGCCCCAAATGTGCCATAACAGGAATATTTGATTTCTTTAATTTTTTAATTACGCCCGATAATTCTGAATTACCCTCAATCTTAACTCCATCACATCCTGTATTTTTGATAATATTTTTAACTCTTTTGACAATAATTGTCTCATCAAATTTAGAGCTATAAGGAAGGTCAAAGAATACTAGTGAATTTTTAGCAGCTTTTTTTACTGCTCTTGCGTGATTTATCATAATAGTGTCATTAATAATTCTTGTGTTATCTGACCCATATAAAACCATACCCATTGAGTCACCTACCAAAATAATATCAACATGATCATCTATTATTTTAGTGAAGTTATAACTATATGAAGTAAGGCAAGTTATTTTTCTTTTGTTTTTTTTATTAAATACTGTTTTAATATTTCTTTTCATGTCAACAACTCTTCAAAGTATTCGAATTATAAAAGACTTTCCTAAAAAGGGTATTGCTTTTTATGACATTTCTACAATTTTATCTAATCCTAAAGAATTTAGTAAGGTTGTAAACAAGATGGCAAGTGAAGTAAGAAAACTAAAAGCTAATACAATTGTTGGAATTGACTCTAGAGGTTTCATTTTTGCATCAGCTGTCGCCTATAAGTTAAAGATGAAGTTAGTTATGATTAGAAAAAAAGGGAAACTTCCGGGTAAAACTCACTTAATAAGCTATAATTTAGAATATGGATCAAATAATTTAGAAATCCAAAAGGATATGGTGAGTAAAATTGACAAAGTGGCAATAATTGATGATATTTTTGCTACAAGTGGAACAATGAAAGCATCAATTAATTTGATAAAAAGATCTAAAGCCAGGATCAAAGGCGTGATTGTTTTATTAGAATTAGATTTTTTAAAAGGGAGATCTAAATTTAAAGAGAAATTGATAAGCCTAGAAAATGTTAATATTTAGAATATTCTTTTTCTTCCACAATAATAGAATTTGATAATAAATTTATTTCTTTTTTTATTTCAGCCCTAATATCATTTTTAAAATGAACATCTCTTGAAAGTTTAATAAAATTTTCACCAAAATCCTTATTTGCTTCACACTCTCTTTTAAAATTTTCTATATCCCAAAGTTCTTCATTTATAGATTGTAGTTTTTTAACCTGTTCATCCAGCAAAAGTTTATCAGGAATATCTATCTTAGTTGCTTGTTCATTAAGTGTATTTAATTCCTTAAGGATATTTTTTAATTTTTGTTGATCTACAATTTTTTTAATTTTGATATTTAGTATTGTAATTTTATCAAATAACTCACCTACTGAAATTTCAGCTAAAACTTTCATTTATTTCTTCCATATATATCAGAATATCTTTTAATATCAGATTCTATAAATTTTGTTCCTGTTTGAACCTCTATTATTACTAAGTTTTTTTTAGCACTCTCGTTTAAAACTCTGTGTTTGGCTTTTTTTGGAATAAAAATATTTTCATTTTCTGTTTTATAATAAGTCCTATTATTTATGATAACAGTAGCCTTACCCTCAATTATTACCCAATGTTCTGATCGGAAATTATGAGATTGATATGATAAGACTCCTTCAGGTTTAATTTTAATTTTTTTTAAAAGAAAGTCTTTTGATTTTGCTAAAACAACGTAAGTACCCCAGGGTCTTTTAACAATTTTATTCATGAAAACATTCTCTTTTTTTCAGTTATCGACATAAAGTTGATCAATAATGCACAAATAATAAGATTACTCAACAAAGAACTTCCCCCATAAGACATAAAAGGTAGTGCCACACCGACTACTGGTACTAGTCCTATTGTCATAGAAATATTAATTAAAAATTCAAAGAAAATTTTAAAAGATAATACAAATAAAATTAGTTTGTTGAAAACTTGGGATAGTTTAAATGATTTTAAAATTGGTATAAGAAAAAAAATTAAAAATAGACCTAAAACGATCATAGAGCCAGTAAATCCAAATTGTTCTGAAAAAATAGCAAAAACAAAATCGGTCTCTTTCTCTGGAAGGAAATCTAGACTACTTTGAGACCCTCCTAAAAATCCATTTCCATTTTGACCGCCAGATCCTATAGCTATTTTTGATTGAATAATATGGTATCCCTTACCTAAAGGGTCTAAATCGGGATTAAGAAAAATCATAATTCTATTTTGTTGATAAGGCTTAAGTAATGTCCATAAGAAAGGGCTTGCAAGAGCTATTCCAATTAAAGATATGATTGGATAAATAAGATTAATGCCAGCATAAAATATAGCAATAAGACCAAGGATTAATATTATTACTGCCGTTCCTAAATCTGGCTGAATAGCTACAAGGAAAAATAAAGTAAAAGAAATTATTAAGGGTATTAAAGCCTTTATAAAACCTATTGTTTTTTCTGAATTTAATTTATGAAAATATTTAGCCATAAATAAGACTAATGCAATTTTGGCAAATTCAGATACCTGTAAATTAAATCCCCCTATTCGTATCCATCTTTTAGCCCCCATTCCTATATATCCAAAAAACAGAGTTCCTATTAGGCCCAGAACTATCAAAATTAAAAGTAATTCTGATATATTAAATATAAATTTAGGCTGGAGCATTATTATGAAAAAGAATATTGGTAAAAAAATTATAAATCTTTTAAATTGATTTAAAGCCCAAGGCTCTAAATTTCCATCTGCAGCAGAGTAAAGATTGATTTCACCTATCCAAAAAATAATTAATAACAAAAAAATATAAATCCAGTTAATTTCAAGAAGTGATTTAATGTCTTTAAACATTTAAACTATGTGCAAAATTGAGAGCCTTGTGGGCAATGGGTGCAGCCACTGAAGATCCAGAACCTCCATTTTCAATAATAACAGATGCTATATATTTGGGGTTATCCAGAGGGGCATAGCCAACAAAAACAGAATGGTCCTTAAATCTATCTTCAATTTCTTTAGTTTTATACAAATCATCTTCTCTTTCTTCCTCTTTGATTCTAACAACTTGAGAGGTGCCAGTTTTTCCCCCTATTTTAACAAAATCTGGATGGAGGTTATTTAATTTAAATGCCGTTCCCGTAGGTTCTTGAACAGCAGCTTTTAATGAGTCGATCAATATTTTTTGAAAATGATTTTCAAAAGGTTTACCTAGATATTCTATTTCAGTGTTTTTATTTATCCGAGGTTGAGGATATTTACCTCCATTCAAGAGAGCTGAGTATAAATTAGCTAATTGTAGCGGAGAGGTTAAATTATAACCCTGACCTATACAGGTGATAAGAGTTTCACCTAAATACCACCCTTCATCTAAGAAAGCTCGTTTCCATTTTTTATCAGGCACTAATCCTTTCTGAGCATTAGATAAACCTAAATTATATATCTGATTTAAGCCCAAGTTAGTAGCTAAATTAGCTAAATCATTAATATTAGTTTTTTTAGCTAATTCATAAAAGTAGACATCACAAGACTCTCTTATTGCCTTTTTTAAATTAACTCTTCCATGTCCTCTCTTTTTCCAACAATAATAATTTCTATCATCTATAGAAGAATGACCCTTGCAAACCACTTCAGTGGTCTCATTAATGAGATTTTTTTGCAAACCTAATAATGCAGGTATTGGTTTAAATACAGATCCTGGTGGATAAAAACCAGAAAAAGCCCTGTTAAATAATGGTTTGGAACTATCATTCAATAGTTCATTTATTTTGTCATTATCTTTGTCTTCAAAGATTTGGGCATCAAAGGTGGGGTTAGAATTCATTGAAAGAATAGAGCCATCCAATCTATTGATAATAACAATTGAACCTTTATTAGATATAGGCAACAAAGATTGATTATAATTTTGTAATTCTAAATTGATAGTTAGATGCAAATCATTGCCCTTTATAGGATTTTCAATAGATATTTCTCTTACTATTTTACCTTTAGAATTTACTTCATTAAAAATTTTTCCAGGACTACCTTTTAAATGTTTTTCATAACCTTTCTCGATATGAAAGATACCTTTAGGATAAAGATATGATGAATCACTTGAACTTCCTACATAACCAATTATTTGTGATAAATTTTTATAGGGATAAAATCTTTTTTTTGATTCAATTATTTTGATTGAAGTAAATAAAAATTTATTCTTCTCAAATTCAACTATTTGAGCCCAAGAAGCCTTGGATATTGTATAAGCTGAATAAGGGTTAAATTTTTTTAATTTTTTAAATATTTCCTCTATATTTAAATTAAGACCAATAAGAGAATTAATTTTTTTTATCTCTTTTAAATAATTCTTATTTAAGTTTTTATATATGACAAATTCATAAAAGGAAGTATTTCCTGCTAAGAGGTTTTTATTTGAGTCATATATATCACCTCTTAGAGGAGGAGTGACTTTTACAGAAACTTTATTTTCTAAAGATTTTTTTTTATAAAATCCAAAATTCAATATTTGTAATGAAAATAGTCTAACAGCAACTACTAAACTAAAAAAAATACCTAAAATTATAATAATAAAAGACCTTCTATTTAAAATCTTAATACTATCTTGACTAGTCTTATTCTTTTCCACGACTCATTAAACCTACGTATATTGAAATTAATATAATTATAGAAATTAGGTATTGGATATCTAAGATTCTATAAATGATAGATTGATCTAAAATAAATATTATAAATAAACTGGATATAAAAATAGCAATACTATTAAAAATAAAATGCATAGATAAATTATTTAAAAGATAACTAAATAAAATAATAGGCAATATTATCAATGATGAAGAAATAAATAATGGGAGGCCAATTAAAATCTCTATAAATAAACTTGATAAAACATAAATAAAAAAATCATTTATTTGTATTTTTCGATCTTTTAAAATTGAGAAAATAGCTATATTTATCAATGAAAATATAACAATATCATCAATAGGAGAACTTAAATTTCCATAAATTACAAAGGAGAAGATTATTAAAAATATTCTAATCATCAATTATGACTCTTAAGTTATCTAAATTAAAATCACTCCTTGTATAAATTACAGGTTGATCCCCAATATAAGAAACTCGACCTAAAACTAGATTTACATGATCCTTTTCAATTATAGCTTTTTTACCTACATCCAATTTAATTTCATTGATGCTATCTCTTTGTCTCAAAAAACTTAAGTAATTATTATTAGTTCCAGAAATAATATAATATTCGTTATCTATAAGTACTTCATCTCCGTAATCTACACTTTTCACTGTTACTACAAGAGATGTGTTGTTGTAAACAGATTTAACTCGACCTACTATGTCTATTCCATTAATAACATAATCGCTTATTTGAATGCCACTTTTTAAACCTTTGTTAATGATAAAATCTTTATTATAAAATAAATTTCTGTCTCCTATCACAGACACTCCAATAGATAAAGGAAGAGGAGATGAATTATTATGAAATATTTTATATTGGTCAGAATACTTTGAAGTAATTACCTTTAAATAATTATTTATATTTTTAAGATATTTATTTTCTTTTTTTAAATTATCTAATTCTATTAATAAATCTTGATTATTTTTAAATATTCCAAAATATTTGGATAAATTAGATCCAATATAGCCAAAGGGTTTTTCAATTGACTCTTTAACTTGAAATGCCAATAATCGTGGTTGGTTAGAATAATTGGGAAAAATATAAAGAGTGAGGAATGAAAAGAAGCAAATAATGTAAATTAAAAATACTTTTTTGTTATTAATCACTTATGAACACATCTTTGTGTCTATGATTTTCTTCTAACGCAGTACCTGTGCCTCGCGCAACACATGTTAAGGGATCATCTGCAATAGATACTGGCAGTCCTGTAGTTACTCTAATAGCTTCGTCTAAGCGTTGCAATAAAGCTCCACCACCAGTAAGCATTATACCTGTATCGACTATATCAGCAGCCAATTCTGGAGGCACAACCTCTAAAGCCCTTTTAAGAGCACCAATAATCTGAGATAAAGAGTCAGATAATGCTTCAGCTACTTGTCTCTCAGATATAACTACTTCTCTAGGTAGTCCATTTATTAAATCTCTTCCTTTAACTGTTAATGTTTTTCCATCGCCATTTTCAGGTATTCCAGCACAACCTATATCATGTTTAATTCTTTCAGCAGTTGATTCGCCTATAGCTAATTTATGGACACCTCTCATAAAGTTAATAATTGCATCATCCCATGTATCTCCACCTACTTTAATACTACTACAATGAACAACTCCACCAAGTGAGAGGACTGCTATTTCTGTTGTGCCTCCACCGATATCGACTACCATTGATCCTGAGGGCTCAGAGATTGGGAGTCCCGCTCCGATAGCAGCAGCAACAGGTTCTTCTATTAAATAAACTTTTTTAGCGCCAGCAGCTTCTGCTGATTCTTTGATAGCTCTTCTTTCCACGTTTGTTGCACCAGATGGGACGCAAATAACTATATTTGGGTTAGCAAAAAAACTTTTTTTATGAACTTTTTTAATAAAATGTTTAATCATTGCTTCTGCTATATCGAAATCTGCAATTACACCATCTTTCATTGGCCTTATTGCTTGAATTGAACCGGGAGTTCTTCCAAGCATAGATTTTGCTTCTGTGCCAACGGCTAAAACAGATTTGTTATTTTTGGAGTCAGTGGCTATAGCAACGACTGATGGTTCATTTAAAATTATTCCTTTTCCTTTGACATAAACTAGAGTGTTGGCTGTACCAAGATCTAGGCCCATATCCTCGCTTAAAAAAGATTTAAACGTATTTAACATTATATTCCCTTCATATTTGAAAGACTGATTTCAGATACTCCCTCTTGCATATTAGAATTTTTTTCAAAGTTTATAATTTTATTAATTGCATTGATATAGGATTTAGCAGAAGAAACGATAATATCTATATCTGAAGCTTTACCTATAAATTCTTTATTAAGATACTCTAATTTCACAGCAACTTCTCCTTGAGCGTCAGAGTCAGGGGTAATTGCATTAATATTGTAAAGTTTCAACTTAGGTGAAAATCCTACTACTTTAGAAATACAGCTAAAAACTGCATCAACAGGACCATTCCCTGAACCGCTAATTTCTTTGATTTCTCCTTTAAAATCTAATTCTAATGAAGCTACATGTTTGGAATTAGTTCCTGACATAATGCTTAAATTTAAAAGCTTAAGTGTGTTTATTTGATTTATATGAGTATCATCAACTAAAGCTATAATATCTTCGTCATACACATCTTTCTTTTTATCAGCAAGTAATTTAAATTTTTGAAAAATTTCGTTTATATAATTATCTCCAACCTCATAACCAAGAATCCTAAGTTTTTCTTTAAAAGCATGTTTTCCAGAGTGTTTCCCTAAAACCAGACTAGATTTTTTTAATCCAATAGACTCGGGAGACATAATTTCATAGGTCTCAACATTTTTTAATACACCATCTTGATGGATGCCAGACTCGTGAGCAAAAGCATTTGCTCCTACTATCGCTTTATTGGGTTGAACTGGAAAACCTGTTATTGACGAAACTAATTTTGAAGTCTTTGAAATAGACTCAGAATTAACATTTGTATGTACTTTTAATAAGTCTGAACGCACCTTCATTGCCATCACTACTTCTTCTAAAGCAGCATTACCAGCTCTTTCTCCAAGACCATTAATAGTACATTCAATTTGTCTTGCACCGTTTCCAACAGCATTAAGAGAATTGGCTACCGCTAATCCCAAATCGTTGTGACAGTGGACTGAAATAATAGCTTTATCAATATTAGGAACATTATTTTTGACATTTTTTATAATCTCACCAAATTCATAAGGTAATGTATATCCAACAGTATCTGGTATGTTTATGGTTGATGCACCACTTGTAATAGCAAGTTCAATACATCTATACAAAAATTCTATGGAAGACCTCCCTCCATCCTCACAACTCCATTCAATATTTGGACAAAGATTTCTGGCAAAAGAAACACTATCTTTAATTTTTTCCAACACCTGATCCTCAGTAAGTTTAAGTTTATATTCCATGTGTATTGGACTTGTAGCAATAAAAGTATGGATACGAGGATTTTTAGCAGCTTTCACTGCATTCCAAGCAGTTTCAATATCTTCATGCTTGGCTCTTGCGAGACCAGCAATTTGACAATCTTTTATTTCTCTCGCAATAGCTTGGACTGAGTTAAAATCTCCTTTAGATGCAATAGGGAAACCAGCTTCAATAATATCAACCTTTAATTCTTGTAAAAGTCTAGCAATAGAGAGTTTTTCTTCCTGATTCATAGATGCGCCAGGAGATTGCTCACCATCTCTTAATGTTGTATCAAAAATTAAGACCCTATCGGACAAGTTACTAGATATCCTTTACTAATTTATTTGATGCTATCCAAGGCATCATTGACCTAAGTTTTGCACCGACTTCTTCAATTTGATGCTTAGCTCCCTGATCTCTCATTTGCTTAAATTTAATTTGACCAGATTTATGTTCAGCCATCCATTCTTTGGTAAATGTGCCATCTTGAATTTCAGTTAAAACTTTTTTCATTTCTGCTTTAGTGGCCTCGTTAGGAACTATTCTAGGTCCTCTAGTATAATCACCATATTCAGCAGTATTTGAGATAGAATATCTCATGTTAGCCATCCCACCTTCATACATTAAATCAACTATAAGCTTAACTTCATGTAAACATTCAAAATAAGCCATTTCAGGTGCATAACCTGCTTCAACAAGTGTTTCAAAACCATTTCTGACTAATGACATTAATCCACCACATAACACTGACTGTTCACCAAATAGGTCCGTTTCACACTCTTCTTTAAATGTTGTTTCAATGATACCAGACTTTCCACCTCCTAGTGCTGATGCATAGGCAAGACCTATTTCTTTAGCATTTCCGCTAACATTTTTATCGACAGCTAGTAGACAGGGTACACCTCCGCCTTTTAAATATTCTCCTCTAACAGTATGACCAGGTCCTTTAGGAGCAACCATAAACACATCTAGGTCTTCTCTAGCAGTGATTAATTTAAAATGAATATTTAAACCATGAGCAAAAGCTAAAGCTGCACCTTGTTTTATATTATTCTTAATTTGATTTTCATAAATATCTTGTTGATTTTCATCAGGTGCAAGAAACATAACTATATCTGCGTCCTTAACTGCTTCCTCAGGGGTTTGAGTTTGCAGACCAACATTATTTGCTTTTTCTATTGAAGAAGATCCTTCTCTTAGGCCTACAACAACATTTGTTGCTCCAGAGTCTTTGAGATTTAAAGCATGCGCATGACCTTGAGAGCCAAAACCTATAATCACAATTTTTTTTTCTTTTATTAAATTAAAATCAGCGTCCTGTTCGTAGTAAACTTTCATTTTACCCCCTAAAATATTATATACCCAGCCCTATAGGCCCGCTTCGAACTTTCTCGACTTTTATACCACTGATAGTATGTAAGTCATCTAAAAATTTATTTATTCGTTCGCTTGTGCCAGATATTTCATAAATAACTAAAAGTTGCCGTTTTTGAACAGTTCTAGCTCTATAAATATCTGCAAAACTTAAAATCTCATTATTTTGTTGCTCATTTTCAAATTGAATTTTAACAAGACATATTTCTGCTTCATATGACTCTTTCAGATTAGCTAAGTTAATAGCACTATGAACAGGTACTAGTTTTTCAAGCTGAGCAAGAATTTGATTGACTACTCTTTCCTCACCCAAGGTCTCGATAGTAATTCGGGAGAGATTATCTTTAATATCAACAACAGTTACATTTAAAGCTTCAATATTGTAGCCTCTGCCAGAAAATAGACCTGTAATTCTTGCCAAAATACCAGGTTCGTTATCTACTATTACAGATAAAACACTTCTTTTGGATTGTTTAAAAGTATTTAGAGGAGTTGGGTATACAGAAGAATTAGACATAATAATATACTTACACTAAAACTTTTCCTTTTTTTTGATTTTCCGGATTTTCTTTATCATACTTAGATAAAAGCATTTCGCTGTGTGAGGCGCCGCTTGGAATCATGGGAAAACAATTTTCTTTCTTATCAATCCAAATATCAGCTATTACAGGTCTGTCTACACTAACCATTTCATTAATTGCATCATCTAGTTCAGATAAATTCTTTGCTCTAACTCCAACTGCATTGAAGCTTTCAGCTAATTTTTTAAAATCTGGAAGAGCATCAACATAACTTTCAGAATAACGACTACCATGCATTAGTTCTTGCCACTGCCTTACCATTCCCATGTATTCGTTATTTAATATAAAAATCTTTATGGGCAGCTTATATTGAACAGCCGTAGCTATTTCTTGAACATTCATCAAAAAAGAAGCCTCACCCGCAATGTCAATAACTAGTGAATTGGGATTTGCCATTTGGGCACCAATAGCTGCTGGCATTCCAAATCCCATTGTTCCCAAACCACCAGAGGTTATCCATCGATTGGGTTTTGCAAATTTATAATATTGAGCTGCCCACATCTGGTGCTGACCTACCTCAGTTGTAACAAAAGTATCCTTTTGATTTGTTAATTGGTAAAGCCTTGAAATAGCATGTTGGGGTTTAATAGTCTCATCAGATTGCTCGTAATGAAGACAGTTTTTATCTCTCCATTCATTAATTTGACTCCACCAATTTTTATACTGAGACTCATCAAAAGTTATTCCAGTGGATTCTATATATTCATTAATGGCTTTTAGAGAGAAAGTTATGTCTGTATTAGTATGATAATCAACTTTTACATTTTTATTAATGGAACTTTTATCTATATCAAAATGAAACTTTACAGAGTTAGGGGAAAAAGCATCTAATCTTCCTGTAACACGGTCATCAAATCTTGCTCCAACGTTTATCATTAGATCACATTGATTCATAGATAAGTTGGCCTCATAAGTTCCATGCATTCCCAGCATTCCCAATGACTTTTCATCTTCAGCTGGATAACATCCTAATCCGTGAAGAGTAGTAGTAATTGGGATATTTGTTAATTGAACAAGTTTCATTAATTCTTGACTAGCTTGTGGACCAGAATTTAAACAACCTCCACCTACATAAAAAACTGGTTTTTGTGATTTTTTGATATGATTGATTAATTGTTCAATAAAAACTCTATCAATATCTTTTGAGCCAGATTTAATTCTATGGCTCTTAAAGGTTACGTCGCTCTTTTTTTTATAAACAGACTTTGCAAATTGGATATCCTTTGGAATATCTATTAAAACAGGTCCAGGTCTGCCCGAACGAGCAATTTCAAAGGCTTCATGAATAATTTCTGGTAATTTATTTATATCTTTTACTAGGTAATTATGTTTTGTGCATGGCCGTGTTATTCCTGTTGTGTCACATTCTTGGAATGCATCTGTGCCGATTAGATGTGATGGAACTTGGCCGCTAAAACAAACAATTGGGATACTATCCATCAGTGCATCTGTCAGTCCAGTAACAACATTAGTTACACCAGGGCCAGAGGTTACTAAGAGAACGCCCACTTTTCCACTCGAGCGAGCATAACCCTCAGCAGCATGAACTGCTCCAGCTTCTTGTCTTACAAGCACGTGCTTTAGGAAATTTTGTCCAAATAATGCATCATATATAGGAAGAACTGCTCCCCCTGGATATCCAAAGATTGTGTCTACCTCTTGGTCTTTAAGTGCCTCTAATACTATTTCTGCACCAGTAAGTTCTTGATCTATACTCATTGATTTAGATATATATTTATATTTTCAATTGAATCTTTAGGGAAGCTTTTTTTATAATTAATTCTCAAATTCAACTCACTAAATTTTTGATTATTCCACCAAGTAAACTGTCTTTTGATATATCTTTTGGTGTTATGAATTGCATCGTAGATAGCATCTTCGAGACTCATTTTATTTCTAATACATGCCAATAACTCAGGTAAACCATGTGCTTTGTATAAAGTTTTAGAAATTTTTTTAGACTCATATAAAAACTTTACTTCATCTAAGGCGCCCATTTCAATCATCTTATGAAATCTAGTTTCTGCTTGGTTGTATAAATCTTTTTTTGGTTTGGTTACCTGAATAACTAATGGATTTGGGGTTATTGGATTTTTTGTTCCATAATTATTTTCCATTATATCGTTAAACTCTAAACAAAAAGCTAATCGATTTATTAAGCGTTGTTTATCTTTTGGGAAAATTCTTTCCTTATAATATTTTTCTAAGATATCTAAACAATGATCTGGTCCTTCATTGAAGAATAAGTCTTCTGCTTGTTGTTTAAATTTTTTATTTATAGATGGCATTTGTGATAATCCTTCTATTAAAGCTTGAATATAAAAACCTGTCCCTCCAACAAAAACAGGGATTTTATTCCTTTTTTGTACATTTAATAAAGTTTGTTGAACTTCTTCAATCCAATGATTTACAGAATATTCTTTATTGTTTATGTGGCCATATAAATGGTGAGGTACAATTTTTAATTCTTTATCATTAGGTCTATTAGATAAAATTTTTAATTGTCTATAGACTTGGATGCTATCAGCGTTGATAATTTCTATATCAAAGTATTTTGAAAGCTCATATGCAAATTCATTCTTACCTGAACAAGTAGGGCCAACAATAAAAAGATTTTTACTCAACAACGAAGGGGTTGATTAGCCAGAATTCATTTCCCTCTCGAATAACTCTTAGTAATAACTTATCACGTTGTAGTTTAATACTATCCTTCACCATTTTTTCAAAAGAATTAAGATCACTTATTTTTTCACTTGAAACCTGAATAATCACATCATTAGGTAATAAGTTTTCATTTTTGTCACCTACCTCTTTAACTAAAACTCCAGCTAAATCTGGATCTAAACCTAGGGATTGGGAGGTATCTTGGTCAAGTTCTACTAATGTTATATCTAGTTTTTCAATGTAAAGTCCTTGCTTGTTATTAGCTACTTTGCCGCCTTCAACTAATTCATCAATTTTTACATAAATTTCAATTAAACCACCATTTCTCCAAATACTAACTGGTACTTCGCTACCTATCGGAGTTTCTGCAACAACCTTAGGTAAGTCCTTAAATGAAGAAATTTTATTACCATTAAATTCAACGATTATATCGCCAGCTTGAATGTTAGATTTAGCTGCAGGACTACTTGGTTGGACTGATGCCACAAAAGCACCATCAGTAGAATCAAATCCTAAGCTTTCTGAAAATTCAGGAGTTAGATCTTGTATTTGTACTCCTAGCCAACCTCTTTTTGCCTCTCCAAATGATATTATTTGTTCAACAATAAGCTTAGCTGTTTTTGAGGGGATTGAAAATCCAAGTCCAACACTTCCTCCAGTTTGAGAAATGATCATAGAGTTGATACCAATAACCTCTCCATCTAAATTAAATAAAGGCCCACCTGAGTTGCCTCTGTTAATTGGCGCATCTGTTTGAATGAAATCCACATAGGGTCCACTGCCTATATCACGATTAATAGATGAGATAATACCCGAAGTAACTGTTCCACCCAATCCTAAGGGATTGCCTATTGCTAAAACAATATCACCCACTCTCGAGATTTCAGAATTTCCCCAGTTTACATTCTCAATAGATACAGAAGAAGGATCTATTTTTAAAACAGCTATATCTGTTTTAGGATCTGTTCCAACAAGTTCAGCTGGAACATCATCTACACCATTGTTAAAGATTACAGTAATTTGATCCGCACCACTGATTACATGATTATTTGTGACAACATAACCTTCTTTACTAATTATAAAACCAGATCCTAGACCTGTTAAGTTTTCTCTTTTTGGCATTTGATTTCCAAAAAAATCCTCAAACATATCGTTAAAAGGATGTCCTTCCGGTAACTCAGGAAGAGAGCTGGTGTTTCTTTCAACTACTTGGGAAGTAGCTATGCTTACAACAGAAGGTAAAAGTTGGTCAACTAAATCAGCATAACCTCTCTCAAATTGAGAAAAAGCATGGCTAAAACTAAATAAGGATATAAGTATTGAGATAGAAATAAATCGTTTCATAGATGATAAGATATTATTCTTTAGAGCCTTCAGCATTTTCAAAGTACTCAAAGAAATCGCTGTCAGGTGAAATAACCATAGTGGTAGTTCCGTCTTTAAAAGTATCCGCGTAGGCTTCCATAGATCTAATAAATTCAAAAAATTCTGGGTCTTTAGCAAAAGCATCATTTAAGATTTTATTTCTTGATGCTTCTCCTTCACCTTTGAGAATATTAGCTTGTTTTTCCGCTTCAGCAATAATTTCAATTTTCTCTCTATCAGCAGTCGCTTTAACTTTTTGAGAAATCTCCTGACCTTCAGCTCTTAAAAGGTTAGCTTCTCTTTCTCTTTCAGTTCTCATTCTATCAAAAACATTAGATTGAACCTCGGGAGTTAATTCTGTTCTTTTTAATCTGAGATCAACAATTTCTATTCCAAAATTATCTTGGTCTTCTCGAACATTTTCAAATATTTCAGCCATAATTTTATCGCGATCTACTGACAATAAATCATTTAGTTGATACTGAGCAATAACGCCTCTCACAGATGAATTAATGATTCTTCCTAAACGATCATTTAAAGCTAATTCTGTACGAGTTGTCTGAAAGAATTTAAGGGGATCTTTAATCATGTAACGAACAATTGAGTCTACTACGATACGCTTTTGATCTCTGAGGATAACTTCCTCTTGTGCGGGGTCTAAGTTTAAAACCCTGCTATCGTAAAAGACGGTATTTTGAATAAATGGTAACTTAAATTTTAAGCCAGGTGTTTGATGAACAGCTCGAGGCTCACCAAATTGTAGGACAATAACTTGCTTTGTTTGGTCTACTACGAAAAAAAAACCGGAGGCAAACATAATAAAAAATATAGAAAGACCAATTATGAAATAATTTCTAGTTTTCATTAGTTATCTCCTGATTGTTTATTTTTGTTAAGTTCATTAAGGGGAAGATACGGAACTACACCATTTCCAGAATTTTGATCAATCATAATTTTACTTGAGCCCGATAAAACATCTCTAAGAGTTTCGAGATATATTCGCTTTTTAGTTGTATCTTTGGCTTGAAGGTAAGTATTTAAAACCTGATCAAACCTACTGGCTTCACCTTCTGCTTGTTTAATTAATTTATTTTTATAACCTTCGGCTTCTTGAAGGATCTTTTCAGCTTCACCTCGAGCTTCTGGAACTATTCTATTGCTGTAGGCTTCTGCTTGGTTAACTGTTCTTTCTTTATCTTGTCTTGCCTTTTGAACATCATCAAAGGCGTCAATAACTTGTCTTGGGGGATTTACATCTTGTAGTTGAATGGATTGAATAAGGATCCCCACTTCGTATTCATCGAGTAATTCTTGAAGTAAAGATCGGGAGTCCCTTTCAACTGATTGTCTTGAAACCGTCAGTAAACCCTCTAAGTTAGTTTGTCCTACTACCTCTCTTAATACACTTTCAGAAATAACTTTTACTGTTTCTTCAGGGTCACGTAGGTTAAATAAAAATTGACCAGCATCTTTAATTCTATAAAGCACAGTATAATCTAAGTCTGAAATATTTTGATCAGAAGTCAGCATCATGCTCTCCTCAAGTACGTCTCTAGTTGCTGTGCCATTGGATCTAAATCCAACATTGATTTTTCTAATTGCTTCAACCTTAGGTGTTAAAACTTTACCAATAGGTGTTGGGAAAAAAAAGTGAAGACCAGGATCAGTAGTGCTCTCATTCCATTTACCAAATAAAAGCTCGACTCCTTGTTCATCGGGTTCTACTCGATAAAACCCTGTAGCTAGCCAACCAATTATTGCAAGAAGAACAAGAAAAGAAATACCTTTTGCTCCACCATTAAAGGGCATTTTAAATTTATATTTATTTTTTAAATCTTTTAATAAATCATCAATGGAGTCATTATTTCCTCCTCCAGAAAAACCGCCGCCGGATCCAGGTTTATTATTACCTGAGGAAGAACCCCAAGGTCCATCCATAGCGAAAAACTTAGATTTGTTTTTAATCATGATACAATATATGTATCGAATAATAATTTAGATTTGTTTTTGATCACGATACAATATATGTAGTGTTTAATAGATGAATATCAAGACTTGTTTTGGAATTTCCAGCTGTAAAGGTGGTGTCGGGAAATCAACAATAGCTTGCAATATTGCTATCACATTGGCTAACCAAGGTTACAAAGTAGGATTATTAGATGCTGACATTTATGGTCCCAGTGTCCCCACTCTTTTAGGCATTGGTGACAAAGAACCAGAGACTAAAGATGGAAAATTTGTTCCATTCGAGATTTTTGGAATCAAAGCAATGTCGATAGGGTTTCTTGTTAATGAAGAGCAAGCAATAGTCTGGAGAGGCCCCATGCTTGCCAAGGGTCTAGATGGTTTAATTAACAAAACACATTGGGGTGACTTAGATTATTTAATCGTAGATTTTCCTCCTGGAACAGGGGATGTTCAAATATCTATGTCTCAGAAACTAAAACTTAATGGAACAGTCATCGTTACAACTCCTCAACTACTGTCCCTTAAGGATGTAATAAGAGGTATTAATATGTTTATTAAGGTTGGCGTACCTATTTTAGGTGTAGTAGAAAATATGTCTTATTTAATTGATGGTCAGGAGAAAAAATTTATCTTTGGTGAGTCTAAAACTAAATCCTGGCTGTTAAAAGAAAATGTGAAGCTTTTAGAAGAACTGCCCTTCAATACCAATGTTCCAAAAAGTTGTGATGAAGGCAAACCTTATTGTTTTGATTATAAGGACGATTATGCTTTGAAATTTTTAAAAATAACAGACCAAATAACAAAAAAATTAAAAAATTAAGAAATCTTTATATTAAATTTATTTTCTATTTCTCTTATTTCTCGAAGAGATAATTTATAATTGGATGGTTTTATTTTTTTGTTTACCAACTTATCTTTTAAAAGTCTAGAGCCTTCTTTGGATAATTGAAAAGAGTCAGATCGATAATCTTCAAAAGCCTCAAAAGTAAGAGGTACCCACTTCTTTAAAATCTCAACCATTTTTTCAGCATATATTTGAATTTCATATTGAGCATGACTGTCTGCTCGAAGTCTTAAAAAATGCATTAAGTTATGTAAATCAATTTTCCAATACCACTGTGTATAGTAATTTAAAGGTAGAGTGGTTCTTGCTAATTCTCTGGCCAGACCTTCCCCTTCTACATACTCGTCATTGTTTAGTAATTTACCATTTAACAAATTTTGATAATCATCATAGAGTTGTTCAGAATTTTTTTTAATAAGATCTTGTGCTTGTTTAGCAAATTTTTTATCAAGAGTATTTGAGCGACCTTGTTTATTTGTAGTCGATTGAGATCCTAATTGATCCATTTCAGGGATATAAAATTCTTTATCTAAAACAGAATATCTTGCTGAATATTCGTTGACATTGGCTGTTCTATGTCTGATCCATTGTCTTGCAACAAAGATGGGGAGTTTGATATGAAACTTAATTTCACACATCTCAAAAGGTGTTGTATGCCAGTGACTTAACAAATAACGAATTAAACCTCTATCTTCTCTTAATTTTTTAGTCCCCTCACCATAAGAAACCCTAGCAGCTTGAACAATTGATTGGTCAGTTCCCATATAATCAATGACTCGAATGAAACCATGATCAAGAATAGGAATGGGTTTATAAAGAATTTTTTCTATAGCTGGAGAGGTAGCTCTGGTTGTTTTAAATTCTTTAAATTTAGGAAGTTTTACAGTTTTTTTGGTCATAGTTGTTTAAAGGATTCATTTATTACAGTATATTATCTTTGTTGTTTATCAACTATGGCAATAAACACTTTATGTAATAGGTGTATCGGACTCGGGGGCGGTACCCGACACCTCCACCAAAATTTTTTGGGGGTGATATAGGTTTGACGTGCTCTGAAGGATTTAGTTTTTGCTCGTTGTAAGCGTTTCTTCGTATAGAAACTTAAAGTAATTGCTAAAAACAATCAATTAGCACTCGCTGCTTAATTTAATTAGGTAAGCGCGGCTTTGGGGCGGCCGGGCAACAGAACGCCCCTTTTAATTAATTAACCTTTATTTCTTCTTACTTTTTGAAAAACAATCTGCACACACTATTGCACACACTACTTTACGCAAAATTAAATCCTTATTTGTAATGTGTCGCAAACTCCAAACTCCGGTATTTTAGGTTTCAAAACTCATAACAACTATAAAAAAATTAAAAAAATTTTTTAATTTAAATTTTCAAATCTTAATTTATCTATGTCTTGAAGACCCATTTCTTTTCTCTTCTTATCTATTTTTTCTTTATCAATAGTCAAATCTAGAATTTCTTTTGAATGATTTGGATTTAGTACAAAAAATTTCACAATATAGTCTCTATTTTCACTAAAATTTTTTAGAACATTTTCTATATATTTTGGAAATAAATCACTCACTAAATAGTTACTTATTAAATTAAATATATAACTCATATTATAAAGATTTTGATAATCAATATCAAAAGAGTATGTCATTTCTGCTTTGTATCCATCAGAATTCCATTTCTCATCTATTTTTTTTGCATACATCAATAATGAGTTTGATGCAGGATGTGTTGAATATGAGAGATGATTATATTGATCCTCATAAAAATTCTTCTCGAGATTTGGATTTTTTTCTAAATCTGATTTAAAATATTCATTTAAATATCTTATTGCATCCATTATATGAGTCCTTTTATAATTAATTGCAATTTCAGCGTCATAAGTGCTTACACCCCAATAAACAAGTTCTCTTGAGAGTTTTAAATAATTTTTTTCATTTAAGTATTTTTCGTATTCATAAGTTTTAAGTGCAAACATAGCAAAATGTTCATATAGTGCTCTTGATACAACAATTGCTCCAGAAAAACTTTTTGAGTTTATTGATAATATAATTGAGTTGATTAGATCCACAAATTTGTAAACTAATGTGTCAGCATATTGATGTAATCCATGCTCTATGTTAAAAACAACTGATCCAACTTCATGTGCTTCTAAATTACTAATTTTCGATTTGGTCTTCTTTTCAATTAAGGATATTAAATTATTATGTTCCTCATAAACTTCATCTAATTTTCTAAATTCTTTTTCAAAGTAATCTATAAATTTTAGATTAGTAATTTTTTCCATATCAAAAAATGGGGTTAAACAAAAAAATTAATGAAATAAATATTTTCATTTTTTATTTAATTGCTGAACACAAAAAACGTTTAGTTTTTCTCGAGTTTCATTTGGTGCTAATTTAGAGTATGCGTTAACGCATCTAGCATGGTCAGAAAATAATGTAAAATATAAAAAAAACATGAGAACTATTGCACCACAGATTAAAGCAACTATTTTAAAATTATTATTCAATATTCAAACATTAGCATAAATAAGTGCTTATTTGTAATGTTTTGGGAGGATCGATAAATTTTGCGTAATTACTGAACACTTTTTGCACACACTTTTTGAAAGTTGTTATATACTGCGACTTAGGGACGATGTGTTAGTAAACAGAACGCCCCTTATTTATTTAAAGGAGTATTATGAAAAAATTTGAAGATTTAATGAGCGTTAAAAATGAAATTGAAAATATAACTGCATCAGAGGCTAAAGAAAAATTAAATGATCCTAATGTTCAATTTATTGATGTTAGGGATAAAGAAAGCTTCTCTAAAGGTACAATTGGAAATGCAATTCATATGGATAAAGCATTCCTTGAATTTTATTTAGCAGAGGGTAGCCCTCTAGAAAATAAAACTTTTAGTGAAAACCCAGACAAAGAATATGTTGTCTTTTGTGGTGTAGGTGGACAGGGAACCCTAGCGACTAAGACAATGCAAGATATGGGCGTTAAAAATGTAAAAAATATTACTGGTGGAATAGCTGAATGGGAAAAAATTAATAAATAATATAGAGTTTAAGTACCACAAGTAATAAACACTCCCTTATTTATAAGATGAAATTGGCAATTACATTTATAATTGAATTTAATAATTTTTTTGATATTTAAATAAATATGCAAAATCAAGAAATAATTCAGATAATTGAAAATCTTAAAGGAAGAAGAGATTACGAAGAGAAGAAAGCCTTAAAATTGGGTTTTACCTCACTTTATTCCTATTTTGAAGATAAATTCTCTAAACAAGAAGAATTAATAGAAGCTAAAAAAAAAGATATAGAAGAAATTAAATCTGATAGCGAATTAAAAGACAAAGAAAAAAAAACCTGTAGTTGTTGCTAAACACAGCTTACGTTAAGTAATAATAAATATTCTTTTAATATTTAATTTTTATAAAACTAGATGATAAAGACTCTTTTAATATGCTTTCTAATAGTAACTGTGGTTGAACTAATTTTTTATTTTGGAAAAAGAGATAGTTTTTGGAGATATTTGAGAAATAGAATTTTATACTATGCTGTCTGTTTCGTGGTTATATTTATTTTTTTATAATTAATTACGATTTTTTTTGTAGGAGGCCTGACTTTATGACCTCCTTGATTTTAACTTTGTTTTTCTAAAGAATAGACAACATCAACATTATTAAATTTAAATTTATTTTATATTTTCTAATGTAACTTCTTCAGAGAACTGATCATTTAACCGGTCAAGTTTTTCTTCATCGTCATTATTTGAAAAAATATCTTCTCTAAAATATCCCACACTAGTAGTTTTGAAATGTTTAAATGGAACATTAAGATTATTAATAGCTTCAATAGTTTCTTGGTTTAGGTTGCCGTACACTTCTATTTCAAACTTTTCTGCTAATTCTTCATGTTTAAGAACATAAGATTTCACTGGTGGATTATTTATATGTTTAATCATTGCCCTAGAATTTCTGTAGACCTCAGTCCACGTAAATTCATTTTTATCATGAGGGTCTTGATCAAAAGTGTGAATTAACATGTCTGGTTCAGAGTTTTTTACTGAACTATCAACTTCATTAGCTATTTTAAGATAGTCATTAATTTTTCCATCTTTAACTCTAATTCTAGCAATTAGGATAAAAGGATTAGACATAAGTAAAACTAAAGATTTAAATTAAAAACTCTTTTATCTTTTAAGTCTTTGATTTCAATTATCTTAAATTTATTAGTTTTTTGGAGTTTTTCACCTTTAGAAGTAATGAATGACTTCATTTTATTCACTTCTCCCTCAGACATTTTCCTTTGATATTTTAGAGTATAGTTCTTAGATCCAATTTTAAATATTGTGTTCATTTTAATATATATTTTATTACTTTTTACATTGTTATATCAAGCCTTAGCTATCTAACCAAACTTTTTAAATTGAAATCAATTTCAAAGAATTATGACTTATTTGCATTATTATATTGAATAAATTAATTTATGATTCTTAATCAATAATAATTTATATATTAATTAATAGGAGAATTTTAAAAATGGAAAAAATGATGTTAGCCATAGGCAAATTTAAAGAGGGAGAAGGTCACTTTGAAAAATTTATGCAATTTTTTCAATCTGATGAAGGTATGGAAATGAGAAGAACTGTAGCTCATGTTGAAAAAACTGTTCCAGGTATATTACCTGATAAAAGTGGAATTATGTTTAAAGTTCATGTGCATAACGAACAAGGGATGAAAGATTTAGTAACTGGAAGAAATCCTGTGATGAAGCCAATTTATGATGAGTGCATTGAAAGTATAGAGCTTTTTGAATTAACATCTTTAAGCACAGATTAGCAAGGAGAAAATAATGGGGATAGAAATAAAAGATTTTAACAACCCTGATGTCCACAATAATAATTTCAATAATGCTTTAGTTGATACTGTTAAAGTTGGAGAACAAAGAATGATGAGAATTACTGCTAAACCAGGTTGGAAATGGTCTAATGATGTAAAGCCGCATGTTGGTACTGAAAGTTGTCAAACTAGACATTTAGGTTATATTGCATCAGGTTCTGTTTGTGTTCGAATGGATGATGGAACAGAAGCAACTTACTCTTCAGGACAAGTTTATTCTATTGATCCAGGTCATGATGGCTGGGTTGTAGGAGATGAAACTGCAGTGATGATTGAATTTCATGGCGCCTGGGGAGAATAATTAAAATTTAAGGAGAAATAATGTCTTTATTAGAAAAATACAATCATGTTTTTATGAACAAAGATGAAGCTGGAATGAACGAAGTTCTTCATGACGACTATACTTTTACAATGCATGCATCAGGAAATGTTTTAACTAAACAAGATGTAATTAAGTGGGCTATGAGCGATGATATCAATAGAGAAAAAGTTAGAATTCTTTATGAAAATGATGAGATAGGAGTCGAGCACTCTTTTGTAACTTTTTCAGATGGAAATACTCAGGCTGTAATGGCAGTCTTTAAAATGAAAGATGGAAAAATTTTCTCTCTAGAAACTGGCGCCACAAATATGCCTAAGTAATTAAGTTATATATTTAGAAAGGTCTGGTTTAAAATAATTCGGACCTTTCATGACTTTCCCCGCTTCATTATAAATTGGCTTACCATCTTTTCCTAATTTACTCATATTAGAATTCTGAACCTCATCAAAACACATATCTAAATTAATACCAAAAGCATGCCCTGCCCCATAAGTAACATATAAAATATCTGTTAATGCATCCGCTACCTCTAATAAATCTTTTTCATAAATAGCTTTTTTGAGTTCATCTAGTTCTTCTTTAATTAAATCAATTCTTAGTTTATTGGTTTTTTCATCACTAAAATTTGCTTTAACTTTTACTTCCTGACCGTATGTCTGCATGAATAATTTAACTTTTTCAAAATTCGTCATTTTTAGGGTATCCTTTCTCTATCTCGGTTAATAGTCAATTTTTACTAGTAAATAATATTTATTTGTAATAAAAATTATCAGCTACGGCCAGATAGCTCAGTCGGTAGAGCAGAGGACTGAAAATCCTCGTGTCGGCGGTTCGATTCCGTCTCTGGCCACCACTTTCATTATTTAACTAATTTAAATTTAATTCGTCAATTGATCTATCGTTACGGGATCGACTTAACTCTAAGAGTCCGCCTCGAGTATAACCATAAACATTAGTAATACTTAAATCATCTCTAAATTCATTTTTTAGCATTCCAACCAGCTTTCTTAGAGTGTTTTGATCACTTGCTACGGGGTCGATAACGACTTTGCCTGAAATATTTTTTAGTTTGATTAATTTTGCAATTAATTGGATCGCTTCTCTATTTGTGTCAAATCTTTTTGCAGTACCTGTGTTTACATCTATGGCTGTGAGAGCATCCGTTTTACCTATCATAATATTTCCACCACTAGGTAAACTGTAATTATGACCAATTAAATAATCAATCTTCTCTCCAAAATTGAATTGTTCTTCAATTTGTTCAGAAGACATTTCTTCACACATATTAGCAAAGCTAGAGTCTAATTTTTCATCCCAGTTTTTTACTTTTTCAAAACGATCGTTATCACTAAAAATTATTTGGTCTGTATTTTTATCTGAATAGTCGCATACAAAGTTTTGATCAAAATAAGTATTTTGAAATACTAGACCCTCTTCATTTAATTCCTTAGCATTCAATTCAATTTCTTTCCATTGTTGATTTAAAGTATTGAGTTCTGATTGAGCTATTTGAATATTTTCAGGTGTTAAATTATGACGTGCGATTAAACCAACCTCGGACTCACTAAGGGCATCCATAATTTGATCTTGCTGATTGGTATCTAAATTTTTTCTAGTTCTTCGACTTAATATAATTTCATCTCCGTAAGGAAGTAAATTAATAAACTTACCAGTAAGGATAATATTATTAGTGAAAAGATGAACTTTATCTTTAGAGCCGATGCTTCTGACTTGTAGTAATAAAGTTTGGCCTTCGTGAGCCTTGTCTCCACTAGGTAAGTTTATTCTTTTAAAGAAACCTCGCTGATCGCCACTGCCATAGTTAACAAAAGCTCCACTGTCGTTTGGTAAGATTTCAGTTATTTTAACTTTATAGATATCCCCTATTTGGACATCTTGATTGGGCTGGAATCTAATATTAACCAACTCCCCTTCATTAAGTTTAACTCCACATTTAAAATTTTTGTAATTTGTAACAATAAGTTTTGTAGGCATGACATTGCTCCTTTTAGAAAATTATTCATTAGTTTTTTGACCTAAATGTTATTCTGCCCTTAGTTAGATCGTATGGTGTCATTTCAACTGTGACCCTGTCTCCTGCTAGAACTCTAATTCTATTTTTTCTCATCTTGCCTGATGTATGGGCTATTACTTCGTGATCATTATCGAGTTTAACTTTAAACATTGCATTAGGAAGAAGTTCTGAAACTATACCTTGAAATTCGATTGCATCTTCTTTGGACATATTTATGTATCTTATGTTTTGATTTTGCGAATTTCAACAGATAAAGCGTGTGCATCTAATCCTTCTTGTCTAGCTAATTCAACCGTTGGTTTTGAAATTTTCTTTAGAGTTTTGTTACCCGCATTAATAAATACAGTTTTTTTCATGAAGTCATCTACTCCTAGGCCTGAGGAAAATTTTGCTGTTTGATCCGTAGGCAAAACATGATTGGTTCCTATGGTATAATCACCTAAAGCTACTGGTGATTTCTCACCTACAAAGACGGATCCAGCATGAATAATATTTTTTAAAAGATTTTTATTAAATTTTGAATGGATATGCAGGTGTTCTGGAGCAATGAAATTAGAAATTTCATATATATCTTTCTTACTGGATGCTAAAACTAAATAACAGTTATTTGTAATAGAACTAGAGACATTTTTAAGAGGAGTAGACTTCATAATTTTTGTAATTTCTATTCCAACTTTGTTGAGAATATTTTTAGAAGTAGCTAAGACATATGTTTTAGCATTAGGATCATGTTCAGCTTGTGCCAAAATATCGTATGCGATCCAATTAGTGTTTGATTTATTATTGGCTATAACTAATACTTCTGATGGACCTGCGGGTAAATCAATTCCTATAATTCCAAAAAGTTGTTTTTTAGCTTCAGCCACATATTGATTTCCAGGCCCAAAGACCTTATCCGCTTTAGCAATATTTTTAGTCCCAAAGGCAAAAGCTGCTATAGCTTGAGCTCCACCAATATTATAAACTTCATTTACTCCGCATAAATAAGCAGCCGCTAAAGTTAAATTAGAGGTTTCACCTTTTTGTGATGGCACACAAATCATAATATTGGGTACTTTAGCAATTTTAGCTGGAATACTGGTCATTAGGACCGTTGAGGGGTAAGAAGCCATTCCACCAGGAATGTATAAACCAACATTTTCAATAGGATTCCATTGAATATAGAATTTAGAGTCTAATTGATCTTTAAAAGAATGAGATTTTTTAATTTGCTTGGAGTGGTAAAAATAAATTCTCTTATAAGCTAACTTTAAAGCATTTTTTTGTTTGGCACTGATTGAATCATAAGCTTCTCTTAATTGTTTTTTGCTAAATTTTATATTCTTTAAAGTAGCTTTTGGATTTTCAAACTTTCTAACATATTTCAGAATTGCTTTATCTCCATTTTTTTTAACATCTTCAATGATTGACTTCACAAGAGAATTAACTGAAGAATTATTATGTAGCGAGGTTTTAAGATTATTATAGATCCAACTCTTAGAAACTAGTTTCATTAGAGTCCTTTTAACAACAGTTTCTTAATAAGGTTTTTCTTGGTGTCGTATGCAAAATAACTACTAATAATTACAGTTGATATATCATTGTTAATAATCTTGTTTTCATAAAGTTGATTATCCTTTAGAGTTTGGCCAGACTGCACAAGATCTAAAATCATGTCTGCTACTCCATATTTTACAGCTAACTCAATAGATCCATTTAATTTAATTGTTTCTGTTTGAATATTTAGTTCTTTGAAATAATTTTCTGAAATATTTTGAAATTTAGTTGCAACTTTATATACTTTTTTTTCAGAAAAGTTTATTTTTTTCATATCAGAGGCAATTGATATTCGACATTTACCAATATTTGTTTTTTTTAACATAACAATATTCTCAGCTGAATTTTCTAAAATATCATCGTATCCAACAAAACCAATATCTGCAGCACCTAAAATGGTGTATGACCTGATGTCAGAGGGTTTTAATTTAATTATTTTAATCTCTTTTACGTTGGTATTAAAAGTTAATTTTCTAATCTCATCATCAAAAAAATCTTTTTCTATAATTAGACCTCTATTAGCAAGATACTTTACAACCTTGCTTTCAAGTCTCCCCTTAGGGCAAGCAATTATTAAACTAGAGTTCATTTTTTTCTTTTTATGTTTACGCCACATTTTTTTAATTTCAAATCAAAATCTTCATAACCTCTATCCAAATGATAAATCCTATTTATAGTTGTTGTCCCTTTAGAGATTATAGCTCCAATAATTAGCGAAAAACTTGCCCTTATATCTGTAGCCATTACTTCCGCTCCATATAATTCAGAGACTTTATTAATTTCTACTGTTTTTTCTTTAATCTTTAAATCGGCCCCAAACCTTCTTAGTTCTGGTATGTGAATAAAACGATTTTCAAAAATATTTTCTACGACCTTAGACCTTTGACCTGTTTTAAGGAGTGTCGCTATAACTTGTGCTTGGAGATCTGTGGGGTATCCTGGAAATTCTTTTGTAGAAATTTTTTTAATTGATTTAAGATTTTGGCAAGTAAATTGATAGGAACTATTTGATAATTTTTTAATTTTTAAACCCATAGATTTATATATTTCTAGAGGGTTTGTGAGATCATCTGGTTTAAAATTATTAAGCACTAGCTTTCCTTTTGAAGCCATAGTGGCCAATATATAAGAACCTGCCTCTACTCTATCTGGAATAACCTCATGATTATGAAGATTGAGGTCCTCTACTCCATTTATCGTAATAGTTCTTTTATTAATTTTGATTTGAGCACCACAATTATTTAGAAACTTTATTAAATCTATTACTTCGGGTTCAATAGCACAATTCTTCAGAATAGAATTACCTTTGGCTAAAGTTGCTGCCATTAATATATTTTGAGTAGCCCCTACACTAATTTTAGAAAATTTATGTTTAATAGCTTTTAATTTACTGAACTTTCTTTCTGCCTGAACATAGCCATTGCGTATTGCTATCTTTACTCCCATTAGTTTTAGAGCTTTTAGATGTAAATCAATACCTCTCGTACCGATAGAGCAACCACCTGGAAGCGCTATTTTGAATTTTTTATATCGTGCAATGACAGGTCCCAACAAAACAATAGAGGCTCTCATTTGCCTTACATATTCATAATCAGCAGATTTTTTTGAAATGATAGAAGAATGAACTGCAAAAACATTTTTTTGAAAATCTACCCTACAGCCTAAATCCTTTAGAATAGATATGAGAAACCTTGTATCTCGCAAATTTGGAATATTTCCAATAAGACAACTCCCTTTAGCAAGAACAATAGAAGTCATAATAGGCAAAGAGGCATTTTTAGATCCAGATATATCTACCTCTCCACTTAAACTTACCGGTCCCTCAATGACAACTTTTTGCATAATCTATTTAATAATTTTTTTTCTTTTTTTTAAATTTTCTCTTAGTTTTTGAGCTAATTTTTCCTTTTTTAATTGCTCAATATTTTTTTTCTTAAGGTCTTGTTTCTTCATAAATTATAACCACATAAATTATATGATGAATTTTGATAAATATACTAATAGTTCAAAAAAAATTATTAATGCTGCTCAAAACTTAGCATTAGGAAAAAAACATCAAAAAATTACACCTCTGCACGTATTTGCAGAGCTTTTAACCAGCAATCATGAGATCATTATTAAAATTTTTGAAAACAAAGATCTCATATCTTTAAAAAAAGAAATTAATAATTTGTTATCTAAAGAACAAATTAGTTCCAATAATTCTGGACAGATTTTTGCAGATCCTAAATTAATTCAATTATTTGAAAAAGCAGAAAAAATAGCCTCCAGTCAAAAAGATAGCTACGTATCTATAGACTCTCTTCTAATAAGTACAATTGAATCAGACTCGCTCATTGGCTCTTCTTTAAAAAAAATTTCATTAACCCTGCCACATATTAAAAAAAAAGTTTTAGAATTTAGAAAAAATGGAAAGTCTGACAGTGAAAGCTCTGATGACAACTTTAATGCTTTAGAAAAGTATACTATCAATGTCACTCAAAAAGCTCAAAATAGAGAATTAGATCCAGTTATTGGTCGTGATGAAGAAATAAGAAGAACAATTCAAGTTTTATCAAGAAGAACCAAAAATAATCCTATTCTTATTGGAGATCCTGGAGTTGGAAAAACAGCTTTAATTGAGGGCTTGGCTCAAAGAATAATCAATAAGGATATTCCTAAATCCTTAGAGAATAAATCAATTCGTATATTAGATTTGGGACTTCTTCTTGCTGGTGCTAAATATAGAGGAGAATTTGAGGAAAGACTCCAAAACGTCTTAAAAGAAATTCATAGAGAAAATGGTTCCATCATTCTATTCATTGATGAAATTCATACTTTAATTGGTGCTGGTAAATCAGATGGTGCCATGGATGCCTCCAATATGTTAAAGCCTGCTCTAGCTAGAGGTGAATTACATTGTGTTGGAGCAACTACCTTAGATGAGTATAAAAAATACTTTGAAAAAGATGCCGCTCTTACAAGGCGCTTTCAGCCTGTATTTATTAATGAACCTAATACCACTGATGCTGTTGCCATCCTTAGGGGCTTAAAAGAAAAATATGAAATACATCATGGTATTAGAATAAGTGATGAAGCAATTTTAGCTTCTGTACAACTTTCTGATAGATATATTACTGATCGTTTTCTACCCGATAAGGCTATTGATTTAATGGATGAAGCGGCAAGTAAAGTAAAAATGGAGATAGATAGTAAACCCGAAGAGATAGACCAACTTGATAGAGAGTTAATTCGACTTCAAATGGAAAAAAATGTTTTATCAAAAGAAAATGATCAAGATTTACAAAAAAACGAAACAATCAATAAACAAATTGTTGATTTAGAAAATAAGCTTAATTCTCTTAATTCTACTTGGGAAGCTGAAAAAAAAATTTTAGATACTAAAAGAAATCTCAATGAAAGAATTGATCAAGCTAAAGAAGATCTTGAAACTGCTCAAAGATCTGGAGATCTAACAAAGGCTAGTGAGATCATGTACGGGCTACTTCCAAGTCTAGAAAAGGAATATGAGGAGCTTAATAAAAAAGAAAAATCTACAATCATTAATGAAGTTATTAACGCGGAGGATATAGCGGGAGTAGTTTCTAAATGGACAGGTATCCCTCTTGAAAAACTAACAGGTGGAGAAAATGATAAGCTGGTAAATATCGAGAAACTCTTAGAAAAAAGAGTTATTGGGCAAAAAGATGCCATTGAAAAGGTTTCAAAAGCCATCAAGATTTCTAAAGCTGGTCTTCAAGATCCAGATAAACCCTTAGGCTCCTTTCTATTTTTAGGACCAACAGGTGTCGGAAAAACAGAACTTTCGAAGGCACTTGCGGAATATGTGTTTGATAATGAAAAACAAATACTTCGAATGGACATGTCAGAGTATATGGAAAAGCATTCCGTCAGTAAACTGATTGGCTCACCTCCAGGTTATGTTGGCTACGACGATGGAGGAAAGCTTACAGACTCTGTAAGAAGACGTCCTTATCAGGTAATACTATTTGATGAGATAGAAAAAGCTCACCCAGATGTCTTCAATATTCTTTTACAAATATTAGATGATGGAAGGTTAACTGACTCCAAAGGAAAGATTGTTAATTTCAAAAATACCCTAATAATCATGACTTCTAATATAGGTTCTCAAATTCCTATTGATGAAAACTTTGACTACGCAACTAAAAAGAATTTAGCTCTAGAAGAATTAAAAAATCATTTCCGCTTGGAGTTTCTTAATAGAATTGATGACATAATTTTATTTAATAAATTATCAAAAGAAAATATTAGAAATATTTTAAAGAACCAAATTGAGATGATTGAAAAAAGAATTATTTCCAAAGGTATATCTATAGGATTTACTGATGAAGCTATAGATTTTCTGATAGAAAAAGGTTTTGATCCCTTATTTGGTGCTAGACCACTGAAAAGACTACTCCAAGATGAAGTATTAAACCCTCTCTCAGAGGTCATATTAGATGTTGGAGATAATATCCAAGATAAAGTTATCTTTTCAAAAGATAAGTTTGGCTTAATCATAGCTAATAAAAACCTTAAAGTATTAAACTCATAACTTTTAACTTAAGATAAATTTTGTATAATTATTTTATGAAGTGGTTATTCCTTTTAGGGGCTTTTTTAATAGTTGCATTTGTTCTCTACTTATCTGTAATGACTATAAGAAAAATTAGAAAAAAGTAGTTATTGGACTTATTTTTTTCAGACACTTTATATCTCACAAAGATATTCTTAGTTTCTTCAATATTAACCATTATCTTTTTCTTACTTCTATTAACTAGAAAAATTTATAAAAAAAAATTATCTAATACAAATCTATCAATTTATTCTTCCCTATTTTTATTAATAATTACTTTATCAGGCTTATTAATAGTTAATTTTATTGGAAAGTTTACATATGTTTTATTTATAGCTGGAGTAATTACAGTGATTTATTCAGAAATCAGTTTTTTATTAGGTAAATATTTTTTTCCTAATTTTGTTAGTGAGAATGTGTCTAAGGAAATTATTTATATGTTTAGTTTTATTGTCTTCATAAATGCAGGATATTTTACATTTATGTTGATACTTGATATTTTGAAAGCTCAAACAGTTCTCTAATCTAATGAAAACAATTACTCTAGAAGTTGGAAATACCTCTTGGTGGAAAAATCTAAAATATAGAAGAGAAGCAGCACAGGAATTAAGAAAAATGAGAGTAAATAATAAAAATATTAAACTAATTAAAAAGTACAGTATTGAAGGATCTAATACGATTATCTACGGAGACTACAAAATTAGATAGTTTTCTAACTATATAATTTAATAAAAACAAGTAATATAAGTTTCATGAAAATATTTAAATTTTTCATAATATTTTTTTTAACAATTAGTTTTAATATAAATGCAGGTCCATTTACTGATGAGTTTTCTCGATGCATTGTTACTAAAACAACATCTCAAGAAAAAACAGATTTAGTTAAATGGATTTATGTCACTATATCCTTTCATCCTCAATTATCTGATATGTCAAACTTATCATCAGAAGATGTCGAGATGGTTAATATTAGAGTTGCTGACTACATGACAAATGTGTTTGCCTATAAATGCAATAAAGAATTAATAGAAGCAATAAAATATGAAGGTGAGAACAGCGTAGTTACTGCATTTGAGTTATTAGGAGAAATAGCCATTTCAGAAATTATGGTTGATGAAGGAGTTTCGATTGCTAGTGAGTTTTTCACACAATATCTAGATGAGAGTGTCATAGCTGAAGCTCTAAGTGAAGCTTATAACTAAAACAATTATAATTGAATTTTAATCATCAACTATCATAGTATCCTTAGAGCCACCACCCTGTGAACTATTTACTATAGTACTGCCTTTTTTTAAAGCTACTCTAGTTAAACCTCCCATTGTTACATATGTCTCTTTTCCAGAAAGTATAAATGGCCTTAAATCTTGATGTCTAGGTTCAATATTATTTCCTTGCAAGGTTGGAGTAGTTGATAAAATTTCTAAAGGTTGGGCTATATAATTTCTTGGATTATGCAAAATTTTTCTAATATAAGTTTCTTTTTCTAACTTAGTGGCTTTAGGTCCTACTAAAATTCCATAACCACCAGATCCATCTGCAGGCTTGACAATCATTTTGGAAATATTTTTTATTACATAATCTCTTTGAATTTTATCATTACAAAGAAAAGTCTCTACTTGATTTAATTTGGGATGCTCATCTAGATAATACTTAATAATTTTAGGGATATATGAATAAATAACTTTATCATCAGCTACACCACTCCCTGGTGCATTTAACAAACCAATATTTCCTTTTCGAAAAGACTTATATAAACCAGCTACACCTAACAAAGATCCTTTGTAAAAAGTTTTGGGATCTAGAAAAGTATCGTCAATTCTTCTGTAGATACAATCTACCCTTAAGCCTCCTTTTACTGTTTTGACAAAAACTTTATCTTTTTCGACATAAAGATCTTTGCCCTCTACTAAGGCAATGCCCATTTGTTGAGCAAGAAATGAGTGCTCAAAATATGCAGAATTATAAACTCCAGGAGTTAAAACAACCATTGTAGGATTAGTTTTCTTATAGGGTATAGCGTCTAACATACAGTGGTATAATCTGTTACAATATTGATTAATAGATGAAACTCTATATCTAGTGAATAATTCAGGAAAAACCTCTCCCATAACCATTCTGTTTTCTAACATATAAGAAACACCTGAAGGAACACGAAGATTGTCTTCTAATACCAAAAACTCCCCTTTAATATTTCTAATTAAGTCAATCCCAGATATATGAGACCAAATTTTTCTTTTAGGTTTATAACCCTCACACTGCTTGAGATAATTTTGTGAATTAAAAACTAGCTCACGAGGAATTACATTGTCTTTAAATATCTTTTTTTCATTATAAACATCGTTTATAAAAAAATTTAAAGCCTTACATCTTTGAACTAAACCCAGTTTTACTTTATTCCATTGGGATTTTAATATTATTCTTGGAATTATATCTAAGGGCCATTTTTTCTCTTCTGCAGCTTTCTTATCAGCAGAATAGACTTTAAAATTAATACCTCTTGAGCTAATAGTGCTTTGACAATTACTTTCAATTCTTTCCAAATCTTTACTAGAATAATTATTAAGTATTTTTGAAATTATCTTTGCTTCTCTTCTTAAGCTTTTATCAGAGGTGAGGTATTCGTCATAACTTCTTTGAGAGTCATATTTATTCCAGTTAATGGGCACTAATTAAATTTACTATAAATACATAAATTTCATTATGCATAGATTAGATTGCTAATATGTAAATATTCGTTTGTATTTTTTAAAAATACGCTATTTAATCCTAATATGACTTACTGTGTTGGAATTAAAGTAAATGATGGAATGGTTTTTGCTTCAGATAGAAGAACAAATGCTGGTTTAGATAATTTCAACTCCTACACTAAAATGTATGTACATAAAGGAGTCGATAGAAATATAGTAATTTTAACCTCTGGTAATTTATCAACTTCTCAGGCTGTTTTTAATTCCATAGGTAAAGATTTAGAAGATCCTACAAATGGAAATAATCTCAATAACCTTTATAACATGAATGAAATTGCAAAATACATTGGAAGATTAACTGTAATGCATTCCTCTCCTGATGGTTTTAATCAAGAGATGGTTGAATTAGGATCTACTTTTATTTTAGGTGGTCATGTTCAAGGTCAAGAGCAAGAACTATATCTCATATATCCTCAGGGAAATTTTATCAAAACAAGTGAGACTAAGCCTTATTTGGTAATTGGAGAAATAAAGTATGGTAAACCAATCTTAGATAGGGTCGTAAAGTCAGAAACAGATTTAGGTGATGCAACTCGTTGCGCCTTAATAAGCATGGATAGCACTATGAAAGCAGATTTATCAGTTGGTCCCCCCATAGATGTATTAGTTTATAAAAATAGCTTATCAAAAGTAGTCTATCTTCAATCTCTTGAGGTAGATAATCCAGATTATCAATATATTTCTAAACAGTGGGAAAAGGGAATTTTTGAAATTTTTAAATCTTTTGATCGTTTTAATTGGGAAGATTAAAAATGGAGTCCTCTCCTTTTATTACTAATTTAGCAAGTATTGCTGTCATTAGCCTAGCTATATTTTCATTTTATTTGATGATAAGTAGAAAAGGGAAATATATCGATATAGTTTTTGGAATGATTTTAGCAGTTATAATTATTTCAAAAATATTGAATTGAATTTAAAAATTATATGAAAGCTGAAATTATATTTCCTATAGTCTACTTAGTTTGCTTACTATTTATAATTGGACCAAGGTTTTTAGACTCAAATTCATCTTTAAAGCAAATATTAAGCAATTTAAGTATTTGGGCATTGATTGTAATTTTGATAGGTCTCGGCTATCAAGGGTATAATTATTATTTGTTGTAAATTAATCTTAATTGATTAGGTTTTAGCTTTTAAAAATGAGCGAAATTACATACACAGATTACAATTCAACTATTGAGTCATGGCCTCAATCAAAGTATCCCATTAATAATTTGGAAAATTTACTTGGTTCCTTTTCCAAGGCTCTAAAAGAAATTTACTCTTCTCCTGAAATTGAAAATAAACAAGCAAATCAGGAAACATATAACTCTATATATAATAAGGTAATGCTAAATCCAATATTTGACAGTCATCCAATAGGATTTGTATGGAGAGATAAGGAAAGTGAATTTTTATCTGACATTTCCTCTGCTATTAGCTTTGCCCATCATATTTTTGAAACGATTGAAACTAAAAATGCTTATTTAATTTCACTTGCTGTTGCATTTAAAAAATCAGCTCCCAAGAATCTATCTGGTGATGTCTTGGACTCAGCCTCAGAATTAATATATGAAGCTATTTTTAATATTGAGAATTCAAATCAACAAAATTTAAATCTTGAAAATACTAAAGATGACTACTCTTATTTAGCTGACGGGCAAGCATTAGCATTTCAGATCCAATATCATAGATGGATGATAATTAATAAGTCGATCCTTCCTGAGACAAGCTATATGAGAAATAGATTTATCAATATTGTTATTAGGAAAAATTTTCCAAAGCATACCCCTAATCCTGAAAATAAGACAGAGACTAGCTATGAAGAGTCTCGTTCAAAGTTAAAAGATGAAATTACCCAACATTTGAAATTTGATAAATCAGAGTTACCAAGTGAAGTTATAGAAAAGTGGATCAATTCCTTTATTAATAATGTGATGCTTGTCTACTATGGTTTTTATAAATGGGATAAACTAAGAGGAGATTTCTATAGAGTTATTGATTTAGAAAAATCTATATTTGGTGAAAAAATCCCTGACCAATTTGAAGAAAATATTAAAGAATTTTCTAAATTTATTGATTTATCTTAATTTTTAATTTAATTAGCTAAATTTATAAATATATCTCCCATACCCGATATTAATTCATCTTCTTTAGTAGAATTTCTCACTTTACATTGCTTTCCAGTAATAGAGTGGTGATTAACAGCAAGAGTATCATTATTGCTACAACTTCTAGGACTATGTAGAAAACCTATTACCATATTATCATCAACACTATAAACCTGATCTTTATTCATATCTGTTCCTTTGCAGAAATATTCTCTGTTAATTTCTAATGGAAAGTCATCTTTAGAACAGGGATTTTTAATAGTTAGCACGGTAAATTCCTTTTTAACCCCCTTAAAACTATGAGATATCTCCATTGTGTTAGCATATTTCATGGAGTCGCAGGAACAAGGCCAACAACAAACATAAACATCTCCGCAGACTTTATTATTAGTCATATCTTCATTAAGACTTAATAAAAAAGGTTGTGAACCAGGTCTAATTAGTGAACCTGACACGGGACAATATCTTTTATTATATTCTACAAATTCATCGAACTCTAAATCTTGTTCTATTAAAAATTTAAAGAATTTAGGTCCAGCTGCATTTCTATTACCATCGGGAAATATATTATCCCATTTTTCAGCAAGTTTTTCGTAATAATATGTGTCTTTCTCTAAATCAATTTCATTGGATTGAATTGCATTTGTATAAAATGAAGAGAGAAATAAAAACACCAAAAATGTAAAGAATTTAAGCCTATAAATAGTGAATATTGCGAGCATATTTTGTAATTACATATAAAAAATAAATCTAGATCATATTTTTAAAAGTAATAAAATTATGAGAAAAACATTAATTTTTTATCTAACAATTTTTATTTATTACACAATAAATTCTATGGCTAATGAAAATTTTTTTACTGATATAAGCAATCTACTGCCAGATCAAGACGACAGGCTAAGCTATGGAGTAGCTGTTACAGACTTTAACAGAGATGGAAAAGATGAATTTATAGTCACGGGTTTTGGATATGAAAATTTATCTTTATCTTTTGAAAATGGTAAAATTACAAAAACTATCAATAATAAGCTTTTCGCTGATAAAACAAGATCTACAATAGGAGTAGCTGCATGTGATTTAAATCAAGATGGCTATGAAGAAATATATTTTCTCAACACAGATACATATAGTGGTCAAAAACAATATTCAGATAGATTGCTTAATTTCAATGAAGAAAAAATTGAAGATATATTTGAAAAAGAAATCAACCAAAATGATTTAAATCTCACTGCAGGGAGATCAGTTGTTTGTGTTGATAGAGATGGTAAAGGTAATTATGGAATTTATGTTGCTAACTATGGAGGACCAACAAGATTTTATGAATTCCTAGAAAACCGAATCGTTGATTTAGCAACTAGCTTGGGTCTAGATAAAATTACTGGTGGTAGATCCGTAATTGCTGGGCATATTTTATCTGACCAAATAGATATCTTTGCAGCAAATGAAAGAGGTCCTAATTTTTTATATAAAAATAGTAAAGGATCTTTCACTGAGTTAGCCGAAACACTAAAAATTCAAGATACTTATCAAAATGGTCGTGGAACTACACTGTCTGATGTTCTTTATAGAGGGAGGCTTGATATAATTAATGGAAACTGGCAAGGAGATCACAGGGTGTACGTTTATGATAAGGATAAATATATGGATATAGCTACACCACCTTTTAGTATTCCTTCAAAAATTAGGACAGTTATATCTGCAGACTTTGATAATGATGGGTATGATGAAGTTTTTATAAATAATATTGGTGAACCCAATAAGCTTTTCAAAATTACAGAATATGGAAACTTTGAAGAAATATCTCTTGAAGCTGCTTTAGAAAAAAATGGACTTGGTACAGGTGCTGCTGTAGCAGATATAGATAATGATGGAATATTAGAATTGTTAATCGCACATGGTGAGTCAGGTCCACAACCCTTATCCTTATTTAAAAATCAAAGTTCTGCAAATAGAAATTTTTTAAGAGTAAGGCCTATTAATGTAAATGGTGCTCCTGCTAGAGGTGCAACTGTTACTTTATTTAGCAACCTAAGAACTCACTCAAAAACTATAGATGCAGGTTCAGGTTACTTATGTCAAATGGAACCTGTAGCTCACTATGGTATAAGAGACAATGAAAGTGATTTTAAAATTGAAATTAAATGGACCAACGGAGATGTTAAAACATTAGTAATTGATAATCTTAGTGAAACAATAGTAGTTCAGCAGGAAATATGAAATTAATTTTTTTTATACTTATATTTTTTTTACAAATAACTTAATATCTAATTGTAAAGATTATTATAATTCCATAATTGAGAATTCTAGACTCACAAAACTAACTGAATATTTAAATATATCTGACCTTAAGGAAGAAATATTAGCACTTGAAGACATTTCCATTTTTGCCCCCTCAGATGATGCATTTGCACCTCTAAGTGCAAAGACATATTATGGATATCTAAGAGAAGACAATAAAAATGAGTTAAGAGATCTTATAAATTTTCATTTTGTAGAGGGAAATTCTATACAGAAAATATTACTGACTCAATTAATACCATTTCTCTCAATGGCTTAGATATAGAGATAAAGAAAGTTAATGGTATTTTATATTTTAATGGAGCTGAAGTGGATGAATCAGATATGTCTTTTAGAAATGGATACATTCATTTAATTTATAGAGTGTTAATACCTAAATAATTTGCTATTTTTCTGGCTATTATAGAATTTATGAAAATATTTATTCAAGATAGCTAATTTAACAATCTAAAAGGAATTTAATGAAAAATACTACCATATCCTCTTTTGCTAATTCTCTAGTGAAAGACTATATTCCAAAAGAAGGCCCCTCTTTTTCTTTATTTAGAATTGAAATTTTAGCAGGTCTTACAGTAGCTTTAGCTTTGGTACCAGAGGCAATAGCTTTTGCTTTTGTGGCAGGAGTTACTCCTTTGTCAGGACTCTATGCTGCTTTTTTAGTGGGTTTAATTACAGCCGTAATAGGTGGTCGACCTGGAATGATATCAGGAGCTACCGGTGCGTTAGCTGTTGTGATGGTTTCTTTAGTTGCTGATCATGGTGCTCAATATTTATTTGCTACAGTCGTGCTAATGGGAATTTTACAAATATTATCTGGGATTTTTCGATTAGGTAAATTTATAAGAATGGTCCCCCAACCTGTTATGTTGGGTTTTGTTAATGGACTTGCAATTGTAATTGGTATTTCCCAGCTGAATCAATTTAAAACAACTAACTCTATGGGAGAGTCCGTTTGGATGTCTGGTAACACTTTATTATACTCTTACTGTATCGTTGTTATAACAATGATCGTAATTTGGATATTACCTAAATTTTCAAAAGTATTTCCCTCCACACTTGTTGCTATTTTATTAAGCACAGGTTTGGTACTAAGCTTTGATATCCCCATCCCTAGAGTTGGTGATTTAGCAAGTGTGGCTGGTGGACTGCCCTCATTTTCTATACCTATGGTTCCTTTAAATCTAGATACCCTTATTATTATATTTCCTTATGCCATTATTTTGGCAGCTATAGGATTGATAGAGAGTTTATTAACTCTGAATTTAGTGGGAGAGATTACTAATAAGAAGGGTGGCGCTAGTAAAGAATGTTTAGCACAAGGTATCTCTAATACTGTAACTGGTTTTTTTGGTGGTATGGGTGGATGTGCCATGATTGGTCAATCCATGATTAATGTTAAATCAGGTGGAAGAACAAGAATGTCTAGTGTATCCGCAGCTTTATTTTTATTAGTTTTTATTTTATTTACATCTTCTTATATTGAATTAATTCCTATCGCAGCTTTAGTTGGAGTAATGTTTATGGTTGTTCTGGGGACTTTTGCTTGGAACTCATTGAAATTATTATTTGTTGTACCAAAATCAGATGCTTTAGTAATTGTACTAGTTACAATTGTAACTGTTTTAGAAGACCTAGCAATTGCAGTTGTAGTAGGAGTAATTGTATCGGCACTCGTATTTGCTTGGAAATCAGCATCTAGAATTAAGGCTTTAGAAAGACCTTCTTCAACAGAAAGTGGAGCTAAAGTTTATGAAATAGAAGGACCACTTTTTTTTAGTTCTACAAATAGTTTTTTAGAAATCTTTAAATACTCTAATGACCCTGAAGTCGTCATAATTGATTTTGCAAGATCAAGAGTAATTGACCAGTCTGCCCTAAAAGCTATTGAAGATATTGCTAATAGATATTCTAGCTTAGGTAAAAAAGTAAAACTGAGACACCTAACTCGTGACTGTCATAGATTGCTCTCTAAAACAGGTCAGTTAATGGTAGAAAGTGACGATGATCCTGATTATAGCGTAGCTGTTGACTACGAGGTTAAAATTGGAATTTTTGGAAAGTAAATAATCCTAAAAAACATAGATTTTATTTGTAATAAGTTTAGCTTAAGCGCGGGTGAGGAAATGAGTTGGTCCGATTTTCCTTACCCTATCTATAGTTTTTCTAATATTTCTAGAAAAATATCTAAAATTATTTTAAGATAACTTTTTATATGAGAAGAATTTTTCTTATAACTCTTATTATAATATTTTCAAAACTTAACTTTTTATACTCAAAACCTAATGACCAAATAATTCACGATGCCCTTGGTTTTATGCTAGGTGGAGATAATGGATGGGATGGAGTTGCTACAGAGTATCAAATAGATGGATGTATAATTACTTACGTACAGAACTTTATGGGTAATAATTTAATTGCAATATACGATTTTGATAAAGCCTTGTGGAATTCTGCAGCAAGTCAAATTGGTGATGACGGAAGAGATTATTTTATATTAAATGGGAATGAAGGACTACAAGAGGTATATGCTTACGGCCCAGAGGGAGAAGATGTATCAGATGGTTTATGGGCGTGGGGCATACAAGCAGGACCGGGGTCATTGATGACCTTTCCTATTTTAGTAGATATTTCAAGGTTTGAAAATGCCATGTACGATCTTATGGATGAATGTCCAGGAATAAAATCAAAATATTGATATTAAAAATAATTTATTTTTTAATAAATTTATCCCACACTTTCTCATAAACAACATAAATAAAAAGACTAATTACTATAGTAACTAAAGAAAAACTAAGAGAATTAATCCAATTTCCAAACCAAATAAAAGATAAAATAGATATCCAAATAAATCCAATAGCTTGCCAAATAATTGATTTGTAAAATAACTTTTTTGTATTCAAACAATTTCCTCCTTTAAAAAATTTAAAGTTAATAAAAAAAAATTTAAAAAAGGATAGTTATACTGATGAGGCGTAATGAATTTTAATGAACAAATGGCAATTCCAATTAGCCCAAAAATTAAATATAATTTTTTTGTTCATTTTTTTAATTTATATTGTAAACAAAGAAAGTCTATCGAATAAGAGTTAATACTTGAGAGTTAGGAAATATCTCTATTAATATACGCTATGCCGCCGTAGCTCAGTGGAAGAGAACACCCTTGGTAGATGAAAGCTTTAAAGACCTAGTAAATAAAGCTTACTTAATTTTTTTGCAGACTACTACTAAACTAGTACCTGTATAGATAATATTATAAGCTTTAATTAATGAAAAAAATTTTAGGAATCGTGTTTCTGGGTTTATTGTGGTGCAATATTAGTCTTACAGATGAAAAGCCAGGCAGATTCTTTGAAGACCAACCTGATGTGAAAGATGATTATCAAATACATTTTAACTATTTATTAGCTGCAGATAGTGAAGATCGCGAATGGGATATAAACGGCAGAATGGAAAAAATTCTTTTAAAAATGAATGAAGCTATGGCAAAAGCAACAGCCAAACATAAAAAAGGTGATAGTGTTGCAAGAAAATATAAATTTGATTATAGAAAAGATGGTAAGCTAGATATTACATTTGTAAGAATAGATAAAAAATATAAAGAATTACACAAATGGGCAAATAATGACATTATTCCTTTCTTGAACAAAAAAAAGGGAATGAATAATCCTAAAAAAATTTATTTTAATTACGCTGATATAAATAATATCGATGGTGGAGAAGCGGGCGTTGGTTATGGAACACTTTATTTGAGAAACAAAAGTGTAAAGACAAACGAAAGAAAATTGCTAATTACTTTGCATGAATTGCATCATACGCAAGGAGGAGGTTATAATTGTGTACCAGGAATGGCTAGTAATGGACATTATGCAAACCAAGAATCAAGAGTACAATTAAATTCTGGAAGAAAACTAGGGTCAGCATACGCTCATAAATTTAAAAACTGTCCTCAATTAATGGATACAGTATATTTAACTCCAACATCCAGCGAACCTTATGATCCATATGAAGTAAATTGTTTATTTAAAATAGGAAAATACAATCATCCCAAAATTACAAAAATAATAGAAGAAATGAAGAAA
>CABXVZ010000007.1 GCA_902515765.1 uncultured Alphaproteobacteria bacterium
ATTTCGCATAAATAAAGTGCAAAAACCTGTTTGAAAAGCAACATGAAATAAAACTAAACCAGTAACCGTATCATACAAACCCATTTGGAAGGTTAGATCTCTAACAGGTATCATTAGAATTTGAAAAGGGACAAAATTACCAGCTATAAATGTAAAAAATATAAATAGGTTTGCTTTAAATTTATATGAAGCTAGAGCAAAGCCTGTCATACAACTTACAGCTACGGCACCTATCACAGTTGGAATAGTAATTTTAAAGCTGTTCATAATATAAGACAGCATGGGTGTATTTTGAAATACATCCTTAATATTACTAAATAATAAAAATTCACTCGGTATGCCCCAATAATTCCCAACAGTAATATCACCTAATCCTCTGATGGAAGTAAGCATGATGCCAATTAAGGGAATTAGCCAAACAAACAAAGAGATAGGAATAAGGATTTTGTATGAAATCTGGTTAATAAGAGGTCTTTTTTGGATGGGAATTGGAAACATTTACAGCCCTTTTTTCTCGCTCTGATACATTCGATAAATAAAAAATAAGATATAAAACATCATGATAGTAAACAAAACGGCTGCGATGGCAGATCCATATCCCATTCTATAACCATACTCACTCAAAGCAGTTTCAAACATGTAATAGGCCAATACGTTAGTAGAGCCCCAAGGTCCTCCTTGGGTCATGATGGCAACCATATCAAAGCTCCTCAAAGATCCAATAACAGTAACAACTATTGCTAGGAATGTTGCTGGTTTCAACTGAGGTAAGATAATATTTTTAAATAAAGAAAGTCCCTTAGCACCATCCATTCTTCCAGCCTCGATTTGATCCGTATTGAGATTATTTAGGCCAGTCAAATACAAAATCATGCAGTAAGCAATTTGTGGATAGATGCCTGCAAAAATAATTCCATAGGTGGCAAAATTTTCATCTGCTAAAATAGCATAGTTGCTGAGACCTATTGATTCCAAAAAAGGTCCAATAACACCTCGAGGATTGTAAAACCAGGAAAAAATAATTCCAATAACTACTTGAGAAATTACAAATGGAAAAAAGAAAAGTGATTTAATTAACCTGATACCAAAAATAGTTTGATTTAAAAAAATTGCTAAACCCAGCCCTATCGGCACAGCTAACATAAAAAATATTAACCACTTTAAATTATTGATTAATGAGATGTAAAAATATTCATCATCTAATAATTCGATATAATTTGAAAATCCTACATAAATAGCAGGCGATAGACCATCCCATTGCAATAGAGAAATATATAAAGAATTAAAAATTGGCCAAATTACATATACTAGAAACAATAACAGTCCTGGAGATAGGAATATCCAAGGTGTTAGTCTCTGTTGATTGCGTTTCCACCAAGAAGATTTTCTATAAATGAGTTGGGTTGAATTAGGCACGATAAATATGGGGTGGCACGAGACCACCCCAAATTAAATTGATTATTTGTAAACTCTTTGGCGTACTTTTTCTAAACGCTCAAGAATTTTATTTCTTCTGTCAGGTTTAACCATATATTCTTGGAAGCCCTTCATTCCCTCTGAAGCCATTTCAGCTGGAGCATCTCTATCGTAGAATTGAGCCATAGCATATGCATTGTTGAGCATATCTAGACCTGCTTCAAGAAACGGATCTGGATTAACTTTAGAGCCACTATTAACTGGAAGCTGTCCTAATGTCTTATTCATCTCTTCTTGAACATCAGCTCTACTTAAAAAGATCAAAAACCTCTTTGCATCGATCTTGTTCTTAGCTCCTGAAGCAATGTGCATTGTATCTGTAGGTGCTTCTTCTGCCATTGGGATACCTGGTGTTATTTCTGGGAATTGGAAGAAACCAAGATTAGAGTCTCTCAAACCACCCTCTTTGAATAAAGCTACTGAAAAGTTACCCATGACATACATAGCTGCTTCGCCATTGACCATAGGGGCAATAGCTTCCTGCCATGCAAGAGCAGCATGATTTTCTAAAAAGTAGCCTGGTTTTACTAACTCATCCCACTTATCAAAAACAGCATGAACCCTTGGGTCTGTGTAAGGAATCTCTCCTTTGGTTAAGGCCATATGGAATTCATATCCGTTAGTTCTAAGGTTTAAGTAATCGAAAACACCAGCTGTTGTCCAAAGATATTTTGATCCAATAGTGATTGGTGTAACCCCTGCAGCTTTTAAAGTTGCACAAGCGGCTACAAACTCATCCCAAGTGGTTGGAACTGAAATACCATTAGCTGTGAAGATATCTTTTCTGTAATAAACACCCCACTGATAGTATGTATAAGGAATTCCCCATTGCTTACCGCCTATAGTCATTGGTTTTTTAGCATGAGACATACCCTCTGTTAGGTTTCCATCTACCCAACCAGTATCAGACCAGATATCGGATACGTCCTCAACAAGTCCTGCTCTTACGAAAGGCAACATTCTGTTACCAGCATACCAGTTGAATACGTCTGGTGGATTAGTGGTTAAAAAATTTCTGATTGCTTGTTTGTAGCCTTCGTGATCAAAGTTGTTAACTTCAATAGTCACATCAGGATTTTCTTCTTGGAACTTTGTAAAAGCCCATTCAAATGCGGCCTTAGGAGCTGGATCAGTTAAGTCAGTATTAATTACCAGCGTGCCTGCAAAAGCAGAAGAATAACCTAAGCTTGCTATAGCAATTAATGTAGCTAAGATTTTTCTCATTTTTATTCCTCCTAAATTACCTAATCGAGATAATTAGGTATTATTTATTGTTTTATAACGAAACTAAATATACTAGTAATTAACATCTATTAAAATCAAAAATGAGAGAATTTCATTATTTATCGATGTTAATAATGCATCCAAAAGAGATTCATAGAAACAATTTTATTATCAAATATGACTAATTTATATTAGGTTTGATTCTGTGATAGAGCCCTTACTTTTAGGAAGAATTTTGTGAGAGAAGTAGATAAAAATACTGATGAATATAGTTTATTTCTAAAATATTCTAAAGAAATAGGCATTGACCCTAGCATGGTACAAGCTGCTGGGGGAAACACTTCTCTTAAGCAAGGTAATACTATGTGGGTTAAAGCATCTGGTAAATGGCTGCTCGATGCTCAATCAAATAAATTGATGGTTCCAATGAGTATTTCTAAAATTAAAGAAGCTCTTGAAAATAAAAGATGTAGCGATACTGATATTTCAAATTGTATCAATTTAGAAATTTCTCCGGTGGATCTTCGTCCTTCAGTTGAGGCTCCCATGCATGCAGTTCTTGATTTTAAATTTGTTTTTCACACACATGACATAAATATAAATGCTTTGGCTGTTCAAAAGAATTCCAAACTTCAGTTTGAAAATGTGCTATCAGGACTTGACTGGAAGTTTATACCATATATGAAACCGGGAATTGAACTTTGCCGTGAATTGATACGGCAAAAAACTAAAAATGATAATGTGTTTATTTTAGAAAATCATGGTCTTATAGTTTGTGGTCAAAGTTTAGAGGAAGTTCAAAAATTAAACCATGAAGTTCGATTTCGTTTAAAAAAACTTCAAGGCAAAATCTTACATGGGATTAGCCAAGAGATTGATGAGGAGGTTAATCTAAAAAATATAGGGTATAAATATTGTAGAGATAATTTTATCAATAACATAGCCTTTCAAAAACCATGGATTGATAAAATTTCAAAAGGAGTGCTTCTCCCAGACTTCTTAGTTTTTCTTGGACCAAAGATTTCAATTCTTAATCCTAAAGATGAGGGCTTGCAAGATAGGCTCAAAAAACTATCTCAAACGCCCTTGCCCTTTAACTCTTGTATAATTCTTGCCAAAAATGGCGTTCTCATTCGCGATGATGCCTTAAAAGGGACATTAGAAATAATTCGTTGCGCATATGATTTATTATGCTTAATTCCAGAGAGTGTAGATTTAAAATATTTAAACGAAAATGAAATTAAAGATCTTTTAAATTGGGAAGCAGAACATTATCGCCAGCAACAAAATATATCCAATCAATGAAAATCAAGAATTCTCGAAATAATATAGCTGTGTTAGATATTGGTAAAACTCATGCCAAAGTAATCCTCTTTGATGCCATTGAGTTGGAGGAATTGGCTGTTTTTCAATCAAATAATAATATCCTTGGGGACTATTTATACCCACATTTCGATGTTGAGTCGCTAAAAGCTTTTATTATCAAGTCATTAAGCGCACTATCAAAAAAATTCTCTGTGGACTCAATATTTACCTCAACGCACGGGGCATGTATGGCATTGATGTCAAAGGGTAAGCTTGCCCTTCCCGTTCTTGATTATGAATTTCAAGGCCCAGATCAAATCAAAGAAGAATACGATGAGATACGGCCTTCTTTTTCACAAACAGGAACTCCACGCATGGATGCAGGTCTCAACTTAGGAGCGCAATTACATTGGCAAAATAAGTTTTTTTCAGATGATTTCGCAAAAGTAGATCAAATTTTATTTTGGCCACAATTTTGGAGTTACTGGCTATCTGGGATTGCTGCAAGTGAAGTTAGTTATGCTAGCTCCCATTCAGATTTGTGGGATATAAGGCAAGAAAAATTTATTGATCTTAATACTTATGGTATCGACACAAATGTAAAATATCCACCTTTAAGATCAGCCGCTACGATACTCGGTCCTCTGAGAAAAGATCTTGCTCATGAAACTGGTCTACCTGAAAATACCCCAATCTATTGTGGTGCTCATGACTCAAGTTTAGCTTTAGTTTCAGCTACCTTAAACCAACCCATGCCATGTACTATTTTATCTACTGGCACATGGGTGACTCTCTTTGCACTTGGATCTAATCAAACTGAAATTCCGGAACAACCAGGTTTGATGATTAGTTGTGATTGTTTTGGAAGTTTAGTACCAAACTTCCGCTTTCCTGCTGGAAAGATTTATGAAAATTTATTGCAAAAGCAAAATAAAAATGTTGTTGAAGTATCAAATGTAGAGACTTCAGATATTACCTTAATTAATTTTGAAAATGCAGAGAGAGCTCAGCTTGGTTACAAGAAATCCAATCAAGAAATTAATTTTCAAGATATAAATACTTTAGAACTAGAAAAAATTATTTCTCGGATCTTGGCTGATCAAACATTGACCGGATCGCAAATAATAAGTGCAGAAGGACCAATGATTTGTTCTGGACCATTCGTTAACAATCAGGTTTATTTGAATACAATCAAACAAAATTGGTCATCCAATATATTTTGTGAAGATGACCATCTAGGTCTATGCAAAGGCATTGCCAGCCTTGTTACAAAATAAAATATAAAATCAAACTAAGGTTTTAGAATATATAAATGTGAGTCGAATTCATCAGCAATAAGATAAATTTCTCCTTTTTCATTTATTTCCATATCTCTTACTCTGCCAATTTGGTCTTTAAATATAATTTCTTCTTTCACAAACTGATTATCCTTTCTATGAAGAACCGATAAATACTGAAACTTCAAAGACCCAACCAATAAAGAATTTTGCCATTCAGGAAAAGCCTCTCCTTGATAAAATTTAATGCCTCCCACTCCAATGGATGGCACCCAAATGAAGTCTGGTTTTAATAAACCTGGTTCCCAGACATTACCATCACCGACCTTAGTTCCAGAATAATTTGTTCCACCCCATCCTACTTTTTTCCATCCATAGTTAGATCCTAATATAACAGGCCCAATAAAATCTCCACCCTTTGGACCATGATTGGAGATAAAAATAGTATTTGTTAATAGGTCTAAACTCATGCCTTGAGGGTTACGCACTCCGATTTGATAAAGTTCAGGCAACCATTCATCCTTGTCTTGATAAGGATTGTCTTTCGGAATGTCTCCATTTTTATGTAACCTTATAATTGATCCTATAGAGTTAGAAGTATCTTGGGCAATCATACCTTTTCCTCTCTCGCCGATACTCACGTACAAATAGTCTCCCATAATTTCTATTCTGGATCCAAAATGCTTAGAGCTACTTATATAAGGTAAGGCCTCATAGATTAATTTTATATTAATTAAATTATTCCCATCAAGCTCTCCCTGAAAAACAGCAGTGGTATATTTACCTTTTTTCTTAATAGAGCATGTGACCCAGACTTTATTTCCTTCATTAGTAATATCAAGTAATCCTCCTTGGCCAAATTGAACAGAGGGAATGTCATGATTAATTTCAGTTTGAGTAAAACTATTTGTATCAACTAAAAAAATTTCACCAGATTTTTGGGTAATTAGTATTTGATTGGAGTCTATCCAGGTCAGGCCCCAAGGGGCATCTAGGATAACTGCAGTTTTTTCTAATTTTGCAGCAAATATGTCTCCTAATAAACAGATATGAACTAGTAAAAAAAGAAGGATTTTTTTCATATGATCTAATAAACAATATAGCCTAATTACTAGTTGTGGAAAATGAAAACACAAAATCAAATATAGCTAAAAAAGGCTCGTATGTTGTTGAGGTTGAAGAGGGTAAAAAGTATTTTTGGTGCGCATGCGGGCTAAGTCAAAAACAACCCTTTTGTGATGGATCTCATAAGGCAACAGGTTTTTCAACTATTCCTTATATTGCTTCAAAAACTGGGAGGGTTTACTTTTGTGGATGTAAACAAAGCACTAAAAAACCTTTATGTGATGGTACGCACAACAAACTTAAAGATTAACTTTATTTGACACCTAATTTTTCTTGAAGATCTTTAGAAGAGGTAGTGTATCTAAAAACATATTTTTTATCATCGTGGCAATAAGTAAACATTTTTTTTGCAGCCAAGGCTGCTTCATGAAAACCACTTAATATCAGTTTTAATTTTCCTGGGTAAGTGCAGATGTCTCCTACTGCAAAAATTCGCGGGACTGATGTTTCAAAATTTTCTGTATTAACAGCTATTAAATTATTATCTAAATTTAGTCCCCAATCTGCAATAGGGCCTAGATCGATCTTTAGCCCAAAAAATGGAAATACAGCATCCACTCCTTCTATGAGGGTCTCGTCATCTAAGGTGATATCCACTTGACCCTTGCCGTTATCAGACATTTTTTTTACTGTTCCAATATTGAAGCTTACTTCTTTCTGATCTACCAAGTTCATGACTTTATTAACTGAGTCTTGGACGCCTTTAAATTCTTTTCGGCGATGAATGAGTGTAATGTCTGAGGCAATCTTGTGAAACCCTAGTACATAATCCAGAGCAGAGTCTCCTCCCCCTGCAATTAAAATTTTCTTGCCCTCAAAGTCAGACCTTTTTTTTATAGAATAAAAAATATTTTTATTTTCAAATTCCTCTAACCCTGGGGTAGGTAATTTTCTAGGAACAAAACATCCTGATCCAGCAGCAATAACCAAGGACTTACATTTGATAGTCGTGTCTAAGTTAGTTGTAACAATGATGTGATCAACTTGCATATCTATTTTGGAAGTTAATTGATTAAGATGGTAACTAGGTGTAAAAGGTTCTGCCTGTTTAATAAGGTCATCTGTTAAACCTTGGCCCGTAATTGCTGGCCGAGAGGGAATATCATAGAGATTTTTATCAGGATAGAGTTCAGCACACTGACCTCCAATTTTATCCAGATTATCAATGAGGTGAGCTTTCATATCCAGGAGACCTAGTTCAAAGACTTGAAAAAGACCACAAGGGCCTGCACCTATTATTACAACATCAGTTTCGTGATTTGATCCTGAATCTACAATATTACTCATTACTTATTATATAAGTTATTTTTTGTATTTATCAATTAAAGGGCGCTTAATATTTTTCTCGCATACCAATCATGAAAGACATGAGTAGGCTCATCCATCACGGGAGAAAAGCGACCTCCGTCAAAACCTTTGGCATATCGACCTTTTTGCATTCCCTCGACAACAAAAATATCCTCCTCAAAGACTGTTTTCCAGAGATTTGCATTTTCTCGCCGAGTTTGTTGATATTCATCTGATAGCATGGATGGATCAGAATAATAAATTTCAATATTTTCTCTTATTTTGCCAACTTCTAAGGGTTCAATAATAAGACTAAACACATGGTCTTTTTGAACTCCCAATATTAAATTTGGAAACAAAACAATATATTCTCCTTTTTTATCCCACTCAGAACCTAGATTTTGAAACTCTGTAAAATATTTTCCTGTTGAGTATCGAGGAATATATTTATTACTAATCTGGCCTGAATAGTGTCCATACTCCACTATATTTTCATGGTCTTCTAATTTGGAATAGCTATTGAGACCTGGGTGAATCCAAGGGAGGTGATAAGACTCTAAGTAATTCTCTACAGCCAATTTCCAATTTGTATGAACATCAAGTTTAAAAGATGAATCGCTCATATCTGAGTACATGGGTTGATCAAAAGCTGTCCATCGATCTAGCAAGGGTTTATGAACTTCTTTAAAGGGGGGTGCTCTCCCATCAGGGTTGACAAAGATAACATCTCTCCAGATATGAGAGCGTACTTCAATTAATGATAATTCACTTTTATCTATCTTGGTGTGATAATTATAGCCAGGTCCACCAATATGGGGAGTAGAAAGGACTTCTCCTGTTTGCTTGTAACACCACGAATGGTAAGGACATCGAATTGCACCTTTTAAAACTGCAGGCTCTTCAATAAGTGTCATCCCTCGGTGACGACAAACATTTTGAAAAACATGAATTTTTTTATCTTGTGAGCTTCGAATTAATAAAAGAGGATTTTTAAAATAATTAACAGGCTTAACTGATCCTGGTTGGGGAAGATCTTTAACAAAACCAACTGCAAACCACCCTTTATTAAATAGATGTTCACCCTCCATCTCGAAGTACTCTGGCCTAATATAATAATCATTAGGTATACCACGAGCTTCATGGATAGGCTTAAGACATTTTTTTAATTGATTTTTTTTAGGTATCAGAAATCTGTCAATTTCAGTATTTGAATAACTGACTTTCTCCATAAGACTTACTTATTTACTTCCTATTTCCATTTCAGATAAGCAACCATCAGCACATAAAATATATATTTATCAATATTTTTGACAAGATTCATAGAGATTTTCTCCAAATTATAGAAAAACTCTAATATAGAAATTTATGGGTTTCTAGTTTAAAAAAACTGTAAGGAGAAATAAGTGGGGAAGAAAAAATTAAATTTTTTTGATTCAAGAGATAAATACTTATCTTTTATAAACTCAACAAATGAGAAAAGTAAAATTGCTTTTGAAATTGCAACTTATTTAAAAAAGACAAAAATAAAAGGAGATGCTTTTAAGATATTCGATGCAGGCACAGGAGATGGCACTATCATTTCAACCCTCTTATCAGCTGTTCACGATAAATTTCCAGAAGATCCCATAATAGTTGTTGGAAAAGAAATTAGTATAGATGATATAAATGCCCTATTAAGTTACTTAGGATATAGATTTTATGAGCATAAAAATTTAGTTTTTTGTGTTACGAATGTTTCTTACCAAGATATCTACAACCAAAATTTTGATGACTGTAATTTTTTAAAGAAAGAGTTAACTGGAAATTCTAGCTTTAGCTTCAATCAACAACTAATGAGTATGAGTGATGTTATTAAGAAAAATTGGGAATTAAAAGAAGATAGCACTTCAACAGTTTTAAGACCTAAACAAAAAAGTTTTATGGCTATTTATCGAAAAGATCAAAAAATATCATTAAATCATCTAATACCCGAAAATTTGAAGGACATACCAAAATTGTATGACTTTGTTATTGCCTCTCAAGCATTTCGTTTGCGATCACCCTACCAAAGGACTTTAAATCTAGTTCTATTACCCTTATTAAAGATGCTGGACAAGAAAGGTCAATTATTTTTTATTTATTCTTCCGGCAACGACTTTACTAAAAAAATTTTAAATCAATTTTTTCCTAAACTAACTCCATATCAATATAATGATCCATGGGCCTTTATCTCCCATATTTCAAATAGTATTCCTAGTTTTAGAAAAAAATACAAGGTATCTGTGTCGAGTTTTTTATTTTCATTTCTCAATATTTCTTTGTCATCAAAAAGGAAGTTTTCTCCCATGAATTCATTGGGGCTTTGGAATGCAATTACTTATGTTGGTCAAATATCTGAAGATGAGCAAAAAAAAATATCTATTAATGTAAATTTTCTAGATAAAATAAGCAATATCGCCAAAAAATTAAACTTAAAGTTTAAAGATAATATTTTGCATTTTCAAAAAAATAGTGAGTAGACTTTAAAGGTGGCTACTGACCCAGTTTTTTAAATCCTCTTCAGAGCTTAATCCAATTTTTGTGTCAGCTACAGATCCGTTTTTAAATAACATAATAGTTGGAATACTTCTTATTCCAAAATTAGCAGGAGCTTGAGGATTTTCATCAATATTAATTTTTTTAACTGCAACTTTTCCATCTAACTGAGACGCTACATTTTCTAGAATCGGGCCCAAAGCTTTACAAGGACCACACCATTCTGCCCAAAAATCCACTAAAATTGGTTGTTTATTTGAGTCTTCAAGCACACTTTGCTGAAAATCAGCATCTTTAATTTGTTCAATAGCCATGCATTATATATGGGATTTATTTTTGATATTTCAAATATAATTCTCTAGTTCCTATGTGTGGATTAAATATTGATGTTTCAAATCCATAAAGCTTTTTTCTTTGGGAGCAATCTTTCCAATATTTTGCTATATCAAATTTTTCTGGATAGGAATTTAGAGCAGAGTGTCTTAGTAAATGACAACCCTGGAATTGTGTATTCTTCTTTAAGGCTGGAAAATTTATTATTGAGTTGCTAGAAATATTTAAATCTAAAAAATTACTTTTTGAATTAATTAGTAAAAGATTTTCAATATTATTATCTTTTTGAAAAAAACGAATTGCGCTTTTTATTTCTAAATTAAATTCAGGATGCCAAAGGTTATCAGTATTTAAAATAAGAATATCTTGATTTTGAATTTTTTTTATCCCTCCTCCAGTGCCAAGAATATCTATCTCATGAGAGATTTTAATATGAGGATAATTTTGTTTTAAAAATTTTTGTAGAATATCCGCTTGGTAGTGTGTATTAACATAAATGTTATCCAATGATAAACTTTCAATAAGTTCTAATGCATAAGTTATCAAAGGTTTCTGATTTACATTCAATAAGGGTTTAGGAATTTTCTCAGTTAAATCTCCCATTCGAGAACCAAAACCAGCAGCTAGAATTAGGGCATCCATTTATTTTGTTTTTTTGTAAACTTCCTCAAAGAGTTCTCGAAGATCCCAAAACCTTAGATACTCCACGTGCTTTAAAATTTGAGTCCATGTAGATTTTCGGTATTTTTTTAAATATTGCGGTTTACCACTTCTATATAGGTTTATCCAATTTCCCAGTATTCTAAGATTTCTGGCTAAACTAACGAGATGAATATCATAAGTAATATCTCTTAGAGTTTGATTTGATTTTTTAGCATATTCTTTGATACATCTATCCTCTACTTTTGGTGAATATTGTCGACGTGCATCAAAGATTAGTGAGGCAATATCAAGGCAAGGGTGATTGTAGTGAAGGTCTTGATGATCGATGACAAATATTTTTCTTTTATAATAAATGAGGTTCTCAAGAAAAAAATCACCATGCGCTAACCTTGGCTTATATTTAGTAATTTTTTCGAGGTTTTTTTTTAGTGATAACTTTATGAGCCGACTCAAATAATATCCTATTTGGATCTTATGATCAAAATATCCGATATATGTTTCTATTCCTGTTAAGGCCTCCTTCATTAAATTAGTATGAGCCTTATCAGGAATACCTAAAAATTTTTTTCTCGGCCTTTGAAGATGAATGATGTTTTGAAGTGCCTTAGGAAGAATAGTTTTTATTTCTTCTCTTTTAAAATATTTTGAGGAGTTATTTGTTGGGTAGTAATCCATTAATAAATACTTTAGAGATTTATTTTCTTCTAAGATCCTAGGTGTCAATAACCCTTGGGATTCGAGAACTTTATCTGCTCTGAGATATCTTAAAAACTCAGAGGGATTATTTTGAAAAGATAACAATAAAAACTTTTGATTAGCAGTTTTACAAAGTTGAAATATTTTATTAGATGCATCTTTATTAAAAATTAGTTTTCCACCTATTCGAATATTTTTTCGAGCTAATTGTTTTTTGATCTTAGATAAGTTTATTGGATTTGTTGAAGCCATTTTGTATTTTGAGATTGTATATCAATAATTCTTTTTGTTTTTTCAACTTCAATCTTAATAAACAAAGCTTCCTGATAGTATCTTTTTTTGAGACTATTGAGAGGCCATTCTATTATGAGGCAGTGATCCATCATATAATCTTCTAAATCAATATTAATGTTATTTACGACTTGATAAAAATCAAAGTGAACTAAGTTTACTTGTTTTAAATGGTAGTGATTTTCTCTTTGATATGTAGGGCTGCCCTGAAAATGAAAATTTACTTCATTTATATCGGATAATATCTTGATTAAATGTCGAGTAAATGTCGTTTTACCAGAGCCCATCTCTCCTTCAAGAAAGATTATTTGTTGGGAGGCCAATGTAGGTGCCAACTTCTGCGTTATGGCAGAGAGGTGTTTTTCTTGTTTAACTAAAAAGCGAAGATTCAATTATGCCAATGACTTGAAGTCAGAGACAAGATCTAACGCTTCCCATGAAAAAGCACCAGTACTACTATTATGAGATCTTCCAAAGTGTCCATAAGCTGCTGTCTGTTCGTAAATAGGCTTATTTAATTGAAGTTTTTCTCTTATTCCTTTTGGAGAAAGGTTCATTATCTCAGGGATAGCTGCTTCAATTTTTGCTTCATCAATAGCATTGGTTCCTTGAGTATTTACATAAATAGACAAAGGTTTTGCAACTCCAATAGCATAGGATAGCTGGATAGTACACTGAGTACTTAAACCTGCAGCTACAATGTTTTTAGCTAGGTATCGAGATGCGTAAGCTGCCGAACGATCAACCTTGGTAGGGTCTTTACCTGAGAAGGCTCCACCGCCATGAGGGGCTGCTCCACCATATGTATCGACAATAATTTTCCTTCCCGTTAAGCCTGTGTCTCCATCTGGTCCACCAATAACGAAGTTACCTGTTGGATTAACATAATACTCTTTATCGTCTAGATCTTTTAATAACTCTTCAGGGATAGAATTCTTAAGAGCAGGGTTGACGATTTCTTTTACATCACTAGGGGAAAGTCCCTCTGCATGTTGTGTAGATATCACCACTGATGTGACAGCATTGGGTTTGCCATCAACATACTTCAGAGTAACTTGACTTTTTGAGTCAGGTTCCAAGCCCTTCATGCTACCATTTTTTCTTCCCTCAGCCATTAGCTCTAAAATTTTATGAGAATAGTAAATAGGTGCTGGCATTAATTCTGGTGTTTCAGTACAAGCATACCCAAACATAATTCCTTGATCTCCCGCACCTTCGTCTTTGTCAGTTGAAGAGTCTACGCCCATAGCTATGTCAGCTGACTGTCCATGAAGAAGATATTGAACATCTGCAGTTTGCCAATGAAATCCCTCTTGTTCATACCCTATATCTTTAATACAGTTTCTAACTTTTGAGATAATCTCTTCTTTATCTTCTTGAACTGGGCCTCTAATTTCACCTGATAAAACTACTTTGTTAGTAGTAGTGAGTGTTTCACAAGCTACTCTTGCATAAGGATCTTTTGCAATAAAATGATCCACCACCGCATCAGAAATACGATCAGAAACCTTATCAGGGTGGCCTTCCGAAACAGACTCAGATGTAAAAATAAAATCTTTTCTCATGATTAATACCTATATGTATCTTTCTTGAATGGTCCTTGATTTTCAATACCTAAATAATCACTTTGATCTTTGGACATTTGAGTCAGCTTAGCACCAACTTTTTCTAAATGAAACATTGCAACCATTTCATCTAATTTTTTTGGTAAAACATAAACTTTATTTTCATAATTTTTATAATTTTCCCATAGCTCTATTTGAGCTAATACCTGATTAGAAAATGATGCGCTCATAACAAAACTTGGATGTCCGGTAGCGTTACCAAGATTTACTAATCTTCCTTTTGAAAGAATAATCAGCTTCTTACCATCTGGAAAGGTTACCTGATCTACTTGAGGCTTAATTTCTTCCCATTTGTAATTTTGTAAATCATCAATTTGGATTTCGTTATCAAAGTGTCCAATATTACAAACTATTGCTCGATCTTTCATTTTTCTCATATGGTCTTGAGTAATAATATCTTTGTTACCTGTAGCAGTAACAAAAATATCTGCATATTGGCATGCATCATCCATGGTTACAACTTCGTAGCCTTCCATTGCTGCTTGTAAGGCACAAATTGGATCAACTTCAGTTACTTGAACTCTAGCACCAGCACCTCGAAGACTTGCAGCGCTTCCTTTGCCTACATCTCCGAAGCCACAAACGACTGCAACCTTACCTGCCATCATTACATCAGTACCTCTACGAATACCATCAACTAAACTTTCTTTACATCCATATAGATTATCAAACTTACTTTTTGTTACAGAGTCATTAACATTAATTGCAGGAACCTGAAGAGACCCTTTTGATGCCATTTGCTCTAATCGAAGAACGCCTGTCGTGGTTTCCTCTGAGAGTCCTTTTACATTCTTTAAAAGTTCGGGATATTTTTCGTGCATACGAAGAGTTAAATCTCCACCATCATCTAAAATCATATTGGGCACCCAACCGTCAGCCTCAATTGTTTGGTCAATGCACCACCAAAATTCTTCTTCATCCATTCCCTTCCAGGCAAACACTGGAGTTCCTGATTGTGCAACCGCGGCAGCGGCATGGTCTTGGGTTGAATAAATATTACACGAGCTCCATCGACATTTAGCACCAAGTGCTACTAGTGTTTCGATTAGAACAGCTGTTTGAATAGTCATATGCAAACAGCCCATAATATTTGCTCCAGCTAAAGGTTTTGTTTCACCATATTGCTCACGAATTGCCATTAATCCTGGCATTTCCGTCTCAGCTATTTCTATTTCTTGTCTCCCAAATGCGTGCTGAGATATGTCTTTTACTTTGTAATCCATTAAATCCTCCTTTTAGCTAGATTGTTAAAAATAAAATATTTTTTATTGAATGTCTTCAAGATCTTTTAACTCTGGGTCCAAGCTGTTGAATAACCTCAACTGCTCTCGTATTTCCATTTTTCAAAGCCTCATCGATAGTCTTTCCTGATAGATAAAAGTCTAAAAAACCTGCCGCAAAATTATCACCTGCTCCGGTTGTATCTATGACATTTTCTACTCTCTCAACAGATTGGTGATTAACCTCTTCATTAAAAAAATAGAAAGCTCCCTCAGCCCCTGAAGTCATTACTACTTTTTTTCCAAAGGCTTTAAAAAATAAGCCAACATCTGCCATAGTCTCACATTGACAAAACATCTTTGCTTCATCAAAGTTACAAAATACTAAGTCTACATTTTTAGCAATAAAGTCTTTTAGCTCATCTCTATGTCTATCTACACAAAATGGGTCAGAAAGAGAGAGAGATGTTTCTATATTTTTATCTTTAGCCATATCGCCAAATTTTCGTAAAGTTTTTTTAGTTAAGTCGTGATCCCAAAGATATGACTCCATATAAATGTGATCAATATCTTTTAAAATTTCTTCATTGATTTCTTCTGGATTTAATTGTGAACCTATCCCGATGTGCGTTGCCATAGTTCTTTCACCATCCGGTGATACTAAAATATTACAACACCCAGTGGGTAATTCATTTTTTTTCACAATACCTTGAAATAATATATTTGCTTTTTGTAAATCTTGGATAAAAGCATTGCCATACTCGTCATCATTAACTTTCCCATAAAAGCTTGCTTCATGAGAACCAAAGTTAAGCTCGTGAACTGTATTGCATACCGACCCCCCAGAGGTCATTAGCGGGTTACTAAAGCTAGATCTAATTTTTTGAATCTGAGACTCTTCTATCAAAGTCATTGAGCCTTTTGATAACTCTAATTTACTTATTACGTCGTCATCTACTTGACAAATAACATCTACAAGCGCTGTTCCTACACCTAGAATTTTTTTCACTAGATGAAAATAAGGCATTTTATTGTGAGATCTATTAAAAAATGGTTTTTTGATATGAAAGTTATACATAAATGGAGATGGGTTTTTTCTATCGGTTTAATCGAATCTAGGCTTTGAAAAAGAACGACGAAAGTAATGTGAATTAAAGGTTTTAGGAACATATTCGCTTATAAAAAAAAATTAGTAGAAACCTGTGCATATTTCCAAATAAATTGTGAATTGAATCACAAAATTCTAATTGAATTTATTGGGTTTTAAGAATTTAATAAAAATAATTTGACTAGCTTTGTCTATAGATTGTATAGTCACTAGGCAAAAGACACTAGATCTAGTATTTTTTGCAGATATACACAGTAACTTGGTAGGTAGAATGGAAACAAATAACGCAGAATCTCTAGATAATTCAACAAAAAATACAGTCACAAATAAGCAAAATGAAGAAATAAATTTACTAAGTTTAAGTGTGGTTCGTCGAGACGGCTCAATTACACCTTTTAAATCAGATAAAATAGCTAGCGCTATAAGAAAAGCTTTTTTAGCTCAAACTGATGTTAGAAATAGCCAAAAAATTGATGATTCTGTCGTTTCTATTACAGAAACAATTACAACTGCCTTAACTAGACGTATCGCCAATGGCGATATGATACACATTGAAGATATTCAAGATCAGGTTGAGTTAGCCCTCATGAGGGGAGAGCACCATAAAGTTGCTCGTGCGTATGTCCTCTACCGAGAACAAAGAGCTAAACAAAGGTATAAGACTGCCCAACTTAAAGAGCAAGTAGGCGCCAAAGTCTCCACCATGGCTGTCACAAAAAGAGATGGTCAAAAAGAAGACATCTCTCTTGAAAAAATTACAAATCGAATATCCGTTTTATCTAATGGACTAGAAATTGACTCTATCACTATTGCTCAAAAAGCTATCCAAGGCCTATATGATGGTATTACCACAAATGAAATTGATACTTATTTAGCAGAAACAGCTGCTGCCTTAACAGTTGAACATCCTGATTACTCCTACTTAGCTGGACGAATAAAAGCAAATGCTTTACATAAAGAAACTCCAGGTTTTATTATTTCAACCAAAAATCTTTACGAAGACGGGCTTCTTCGTGATGAGTATTATCAAAAAGTAAATGCTCATGCTGAAGAAATTGAAAAAATCATTGACTATGATCGTGATTACTACTTTGACTATTTCGCTTTAACCACTCTATTTAGAGCTTACCTCCTTCAATCAAACGGTAAGACAGTAGAACGTCCACAAGATTTATGGATGAGAGTAGCGCTATGTGTTTCAGGAGATAAATTTGATTTTTATCATGTAAAAAAAACTTACGACAGCCTCTCACAAGGTTATTATACACACGCCACACCTACTTTGTTTAACAGTGGATTAAAAATGCAACAGCTCTCCTCTTGTTTTTTAATTGGGATGGAAGATGACTCGATTGAAGGAATTTTTAACACAGTCAAAGATTGCGCGTTAATTTCAAAAACTGCTGGAGGCATTGGACTTCATGCACATAATATTAGAGGTGGTGGGAGTCGCATTAAATCCACAAATGGTAAATCTAATGGTCTCATCCCTTTCTTAAAAATTTTTAATGAGACAGCTAGATCCGTTGATCAAGGTGGTGGTAAAAGAAAGGGCTCATTTGCTGTTTATTTAGAGCCCTGGCACGCAGACATCGAATCTTTTTTAGAACTAAGAAAAAATACAGGCGCTGAAGAATTCAGGGCAAGAGATTTGTTCTATGCCCTTTGGATCCCAGATTTATTCATGCAACGTGTTGAAGAAGATGGGGAATGGACACTGATGAGCGAACATGAATGCCCAGGTCTTTCTGATACTTATGGCAATGAATTTGTTGAACTCTACACGAAATACGAAAAAGAGTTTCCTGATCTTAAAAGAATTAAAGCGAGAGCTTTAATGTCAAAAATTATTGAAGCTCAAATTGAAACTGGGCAGCCCTACATGCTTTACAAAGATGCAGTGAATAACAAATCTAATCAGAAAAATATTGGTGTTATTAAGTCTTCTAATTTGTGTGCTGAGATTGTGGAATATTCTGAAAAAGATGAAACGGCAGTTTGTAACTTGGCTTCTATCGCTCTTCCTAAATTTGTAACCGAAGAGGGTAAGTACGATTACCAAGACTTGTATCAGGTTGCCAAACTGGCAACTAAAAATCTTGATCAAGTTATCGATATTAATTTTTATCCAACTGACAAGACTGAAAATTCTAACAGTCGACATCGACCAATTGGCTTGGGTATTCAAGGACTAGCTGATGTGTATTTCAAAATGAATATTGCCTACGACTCTGTTCAAGCTCAAATGATTAATAAACAAATTTTTGAAACTATTTATTTTGGAGCGCTGGAAGCTTCTATGGAGTTAGCATCTGATAAAGGTGCCTACTCTACTTTTAAAGGATCTCCCTTATCTCAGGGACAGTTTCAATTTGACCTTTGGGGAGTAAAACCTTCTAGTATGTGGGATTGGAAAGGCTTGATGGAAAAAATTCAAAAACATGGTGTTCGTAATTCTTTAACAACTGCCTGCATGCCAACTGCTTCCACCGGTATTATTTTAGGAAATACAGAAACCTTCCAAGTTCAAACTTCTAATATTTATAAAAGGCAAACTCTTTCTGGGGAATTTTTACTGGTTAACCGTCATTTAGTCAAAGAGCTAATGAAAAGAGATCTTTGGAGTAAAGAGCTTCGTGATCAGATTATTTTAGAGAATGGCTCTGTTCAAAATATTGAGGGATTTCCTGAGGACCTTAAAGATGTTTATAAGACTGTTTGGGAAACTTCCCAAAAAACAGTTATTGATATGTCGGCTGACAGAGCACCATTTATTGACCAAACCCAGTCCATGAATTTGTGGCTTTCTACCCCCACTTTTGGAAAAGTGAATTCCATGCACATGTATGCTTGGAAAAAAGGCTTAAAAACTGGAATGTACTATCTTCGAAGTCGATCAGCTGTCGATGCAGTAAAGGTTACTGTATCTTCAGAAAAGAAAGCCAAAGAATCTTATGTTAAGGAGACGCAATCTAATGAGCCAGAAGATTGTATAACTTGTAGTGCGTAAAAAATTTTATAAATATATTTTAAGGAGTAAAAAATGATATCTAAGGGATGTAAATCTATTTTTCCAATTCAGCATCAAGAAATATTTGATCGCTATAAACAACACGTTCAATCATTTTGGACACCTGAGGAAGTCTCGCTTCAAGATGACCTGAGAGACCTTAAGACATTAACTGAAGGTGAGAGGCACTTTATCAAACATGTTTTAGCGTTCTTTGCAAATTCAGAGGCAATGATAAATGAAAATCTAGCTTCCAGGTTTTACAATGAAATTTTAATTCCTGAGTCTCGACTATTTATTACTATGCAAATGCTTAATGAGTCAATCCATGCTGAAATGTATGGTCTCCAAATTGAAGCTTATGTAGAAGACCCTGATGAAAAAGATAAATTATTTTCTGCCATTCAAAATGTTCCTTGTATTAATAAAAAAGCACAATGGGTCGCTAAATGGCTTAATGGCAATCAAAATCTTTTAACAAGGTTGATAGCTTTTGGATTAGTAGAGGGATTATTTTTTGCAGGATCATTTTGTGCAATTTACTATTTTAGAAAAAGAGGATTACTACCAGGCTTAGCTCTCTCTAATGATTGGATCGCTAGAGATGAGGGTATGCATTTTAGCTTCTCCGCTCTAATGTTTAAAACACTTAGTACAAAATTCAATAATGGAACACTATCTGATGGTGATATTAAGTCTATGGACTTAATAACAGAGCTTGTATCTCAATCACAGTTTGAAGAAATTGTCAGAGAAGCTGTTGAATTTGAAAAAGAATTTGTAACTGATGCCCTTCCTGTAGATTTGATAGGTATGAATAAAGATATGATGTGTATGTACATTGAAGCTGTTTCTGATCGTATTGCTGACTTATTTGGATTTGATCGTGTCTATAATACAGAAAATCCTTTTGATTTTATGAGGGCTCTTGATGTTCAAAATGTTACTAATTTCTTTGAGAAAAGAGTTTCTGAATACCAACGTCCAACTGATCGCTCATTATCTTTTGATGAATCTTTCTAAGTGCAAGTAAAAATATATAGCAAAGAAAATTGTGTTTTTTGTGTTAAAGCTAAAGCTGTTTTAGAAAAACATAACCCCGAGGTGCTAATGTTAGACGAAGATTATAATCGTGACCAATTCTTTGAAATATTTCCTACAGCCAAAACTTTTCCTCAAATAATTATTAACGAAGAAAAAATTGGTGGATACCAAGAGTTAGAACGTTGGATGGCATTTAACAAGCCAGACGATAACTTCTAGTGCCCTCAGATAAGTATCAAGAAATATTAAATTTTTGGTTTGAAGAGTCATCTTCAAAAGATCACTGGGCTAAAAATAATGAATATGATCGGAAAATAAGAGAGCGTTTTTTAGATGATGTGGAAAAAGCAATTCAAAATGAATATGACGAATGGCAAGATGAAGCAAAAAGCAGCCTTGCTTTAATTATTCTTCTAGATCAATTCTCTAGAAACCTCTATCGCGATAATCCTAAATCCTACTCTCAAGACACAAAAGCTCGTTTGCTAGTAATAGAAGGGGTGGATCGACAGTATCTTGATGAACTAGAACTAACAGAAAGGCTATTTTATCTTTTGCCTTTAATTCATAGTGAAGAAATACAAGATCATATTTTTGTAAAACAACTAGGTGAGGTATTTTTAAAAAATCATATTAATTATGAAAATATAATGAAATCATGGGATGACCATACAAATGTAATTAAAAGGTTTAGAAGGTACCCTCATAGAAATAAAATTTTAAATCGAGAGTCTACAATAGATGAAATATCATTTTTAAAAGAACCAAACTCATCTTGGTAAATTAATGGGCCTCACCCCAATTTAACCCACCACCGAAGTCAACTTTTATAGGAGTTTTAAAAGATTTATATCTTTGATGGGACTCCTCCATTAATTGCGTAATTTTAGGTACGATATCTTTTTCGTCTTTATGTATCTCAAACAATAATTCATCATGAACCTGTGATGTCATTTTTGATTTAAAGTTATTTTTTTTCAAATATTGATGAATTTCTAGCATTGCTATTTTAATTAGCTCAGAAGCAGTGCCTTGAATAGGTGCATTAATTGCTTGTCTCTCTGCAAAAGATCTCAACATAAAATTTTTAGCATTGATATCTTTAATATGAGACTTTCTTCCAAAAAGATTTTCGACATATCCCAATTTCTTTGCCTTATCGGTAGTTGCCTTCATGTAGTCATTAATATTTGGAAATTTTTGAAAGTAGTTATCTATGAAAAGCTTAGCATCAGCGTTACTCACACCGAGCTGCTTTGCTAAACCATATTGGCTAATACCATAAATTATTCCAAAGTTAATAATTTTGGCCATTCTTCGGTCATTATCATTGATTTCTTTTTTATTGAATACTAGCTGACCAGTACTTTGATGAATGTCTTGATCTTCTTGAAAAGCTTCTAATAAATTAGGGTCTTCGCAAGCTTCACAGAGAACTCGAAGTTCAATTTGAGAGTAATCAAAGCTAAATAGTTCATGACCTTTTTCTGCAATAAATGCTGTTCTAATCTTCTTTCCTATCTCAGTTCTAATTGGAATATTTTGTAAATTAGGCTCTGAAGAGCTCAATCTGCCTGTGATAGTAGCTGCGATATTAAAGGTACTATGAACTCGATCATTAGCATCAGCGCGTTCTGCCAGAGATGAGGTATAAGTAGAAACAAGCTTAGAGTATTGACGCCATTTTAAGATATGAGATGCAATCTCAACACCATCTGACTCTAATTGTTCTAAAACTTTAACATTTGTTTGAAAATCTCCTGCTTTAGTTTTTTTGGTCACTTTCACATCAAGTTTTTTAAAAATTTCAGTTAATTGTTTTGGGGAACCTATATTGAATTCTTCACCAGCAATTTTAAATATTTTACTTTCTATTTTTTCAATTTCTTTATTGAGATCTTTTTCTAATTTAGTCAAAAATTTTAAATCAATCTTACAGCCATTTTTTTCCACTTCTTGTAAGACAAGACTGAGTTTTTTATCAATATCATAATAAATATAACTATCTGGACTTTGAGATATTTGCTCTTGCAATGCCTCATATAATTGGTGGGTAGCATACGCATCGTGAGCTGCATAATTAGTAGCTAATTCTAGTGGGACTTCAGAGAAGTCTTTATATTTTCTTTTAGATTCATTTTTAATGACATCCTTAAACTTTTCCTTTTCCTCACCAAAGTAGTAATAGTATAAGTCCTCTAAATTGTGTTTTGTTAAACCATTGTTGACAAAAAAAGACATGAGTAGTGTGTCTTGAAAAGAAACTACATTAACGTTAAAGCGCTTGAGAATAACACAGTCATATTTAGCATTATGAAAAATTTTTAAAATAGATTCATCTATGCATAATTCATTAAGTGCTTTTAAAACTTTATTTTGGTCTATCTGAGATAATTCATTGTCGGGTGATTTAAAAGCTAAGTAATAAGCTTGATTTGAATTAGATAAAGAAATACCAATAATATTTGCTTCATTAACATCTAAGCTGTCTGTCTCTAAGTCAATGGCTAGAGTTTTTTCTGAATTAAGTGAATTAAGATATTCGACCATCTCCTTTGACTTAATTATAGATTTAAATTCAATTTTTTTTTTGGAGACATGGGGCTTTGTCTCGTTTGCACTGGTTCGAATTAAGGATTTAAATTCATATTTTTTAAAAAAATCATTCAACTTTGGTGAGTCGTCAAACTCTTTTAACTTTTCAATCTTGATTGGTAATTCCAAATCATTTTTTAAAATCACTAATTGATGGCTGATTTTGGCTGACTCTTCATGGTCATGAATAAGATTTTTGATACGAACATTTGAGATTTGCTCTTTTTTTTCTAAAAGCTCCTCAAAAGTACCAAATTCATTGATAAGTTTTGCAGCCGTCTTAGGTCCAATACCAGGTACTCCTGGAATATTATCGACACTATCGCCAATAAGGGCCTGGACATCAGTGATCCTATCTGAGCCTACGCCAAATTTTTCCATAACCTTTGCTTCATCTATCTCTACATTTTTCATGGGATCCATGATGCGAGTATTAGGAGATAGTAACTGAAATAAATCTTTATCTGAGCTAAAGACTGTCGTAGGAATTTTATTTTCTTCTCCGTATTTCACATAGCTTGCAATAACATCATCTGCCTCAAAATCCTTTTTTTCTATTACGTCTAAACCAAATGCTTCGATAGCTTCTCTAATAATTCCAAATTGGGGAATAAGATCTTCTGGTGCTTCACCTCTATTAGCTTTGTATTCAGGGTACAGAGTATTTCGAAAAGTATTTTTACCTGCATCAAGAATTAGTAAAATTTTATCCTGGGGGTGCTCTTCAATTAAGCGTAGCATCATATTACAAAAACCATAGACAGCATTTGTAGGAATGCCTTTTGAATTATTCATGGGAGGTAGGGCGTAATAGGCACGAAAAATATACCCAGAGCCATCGACAAGAATTAAACGAGACTCAGACATCTAATGAGACTACCAAAGATTGCGGAGAGATACTATTCTTTCGGTGCGTGTTTATTAAGAATTCTTTGTAGTGTACGACGATGCATTTTTAGTCTTCTTGCAGTTTCAGAAACATTGCGATTACATTGAGTGAAAACTCTTTGAATATGTTCCCAACGAATTCTATCAGCTGACATCGGGTTTTCAGGTGGTGGAGGTAATGAGGATGCAGTTGCAGACATAAGAGATTTTTCAATATCATCTATATTAGCAGGCTTAGTTAAATAATCATCAGCTCCTAGTTTTACAGAAGAGACAGCAGTTGCTATATTTCCATAACTGGTAAGCATTACTGTACGACATTCAGGGTTTTTATCTTTAATAAACTTTATAACGTCTAATCCTGATCCATCCCCTAATCGAAGATCAACAATTGCATAATTAAACTCATTATTGGTTAAAACATCTAAAGCCTCTTTTTTGGATGCTGCAGCCGTAACGGTAAAATCTTTTCTTTGAAAAGAGGTTGTAAGGCGCTCCCTAAAAGGTTTGTCATCTTCTATGATAAATAAGGTTTTTTCTTGTTCTATATTTGTATCTAATTCTGCCATGTTAAAATTATTTCAGCTCCATTGTTATTTTGTACTAAAATTTCACCATTTAGATTTTCGATCATTTGTTTTGTTATAAATAGGCCAAGACCCATATTTACCCCTGTTTCGGATCTGGTAGAATAGAATGGTTTACCAAAATTAGCTATAAACTTTTTATCAAAACCAGGACCATCATCGCGTATTTTCATACTAAATTCCGTGCCTTTAGACCCTACTATGATGAGAATTTCATGATTAGCAAAACTAATTGCATTTTTGATAATATTATTCATTGCAATATTGAGTTCTGGGGTAATTTTAATATTAATATTTTTGGACTCTTCATCTGATCGATAATCTAATTTGATACCTTGGTAGTTATTAGCAAACTGCTCACATAGTGATTGTGCAAATACGTCCAAAGACATATTACTAATTTCTTGAGTTAATTCTTTAGACTCAGGATTGGTTGATAGATCTTTAAGGATTGCCTTGCAGCGGTCTAGTTCTAATTTAAGAGTTTGAATGTCATCATTATATTTTTTTTTTAATTGTTCATCTTGATCAAAATCTCCAACAATAAGATTGATTGTGTTTAAGGGTGTTCCTAATTCATGAACTGCAGCTGCAGCTAGGCCTCCTACTTTTAAAAGCTCTCTTTCATTTTGTAATTGTTCTCTCGAAAGCTCGTAGGCATTTTGAGTACTTTTATAGTTAAGAGAAAAATAGTAAAGATAAAATACTAAAAAAATACTACTGATAAATAATGATATCATTATTCCTAAACTATAATTAATGTTGATATCAGGCCTTACTTCAAGAGGGAGATCTAAATAAAAATTAAAAATTAAAGCGAAGCATACAAGTGCCAAGCTTAATATAGCCATTATTTTTTCTAATGTTAGGTAGGAAGCAGCAATAGCAATTGGTGCTAAAATAATAAATATAAATGGATTGGTGTAACCCCCGTTTAATGCAATTAATAATGAGATTTGTAAAATATCAAAACACAAAAAAATAAAAATTTGTTTTTCAGATAAAACTTTGTCTCCTTTTTTTAGGAGATAAAAGGATATTCCCACACTCAATAATAGACAGAAAGCAACTAACCAAGATAAGTAGGCAACTTTTGTAGAAAATTCAAAAAAATATTGTGATATAAGTAATGTTGTTGCTTGCCCCGCAAAGGCTATAACCCTTATAAGTAGAAAGTCTGAGGAATTAACAAATAAAGGTTTGTTTTTGTTTTCCAACTTAGATATCTAAGTTTGCTACTTTAATTGAATTATCTTGAATAAAATTTTTGCGGTCAGTCACATCATCGCCCATCAGCATAATTAATTGTCTTTCTGCTAGTTCTTGATCTTCTAATTTAACTTGGAGAAGTTTTCTATTAGAGCGATCTAAGGTTGTCTCCCATAATTGCTCTGGGTTCATTTCACCTAATCCCTTATAACGACTAATTGATTGACCTTTTTTACTCATTTCAAAAAGAGTATTAAAAAATTCAACTAGACCATAACTAGTAAAGTTTTCTTTAGATGATACTTTTGTAATGCCAAAAAAGGTATCAGTAGATTTAGCAAAGCCCAACTTATTGTAAAGAGTTAAGCTAGTCTCAGGTACAAATTCACGTAAGTGTATTAATTTTTCAAGAGAGATTTTAATAATTTTATTGTAGCCTTCTTTTTCTTGTAAAAAGACCAGTTCATTACTAATTATACTCTGAAATGTGAATTTAATATTTTCAGATTTGTAAATATTATTAAGGTTGGCTAAAAGGTTCTTAAATTGAGATTTATCAAGTTTTAAAGTAATGAAGTCTTGTAAGAATAAACCTGTGTTAATAAGCTGATCAAAAAATCTATAGTCAAGATAAGTAAGATCTAGATTTTGATATGCAGAATTAGCCATAGCAGCTAAATCAATTATTTCATTTAATTCTTCTTCCTTAAGTTGTATTTTTTTCTTTTTATCAAAGATATTAAAGTCTAAATCATCCTTGTTGTTAGTAAGAATAAATTTAGTTAGCTCTTTGTCGTCTAAAAGATAATTTTCAGAGTTACCCTTCTTGACTTTATATAATGGAGGTTGAGCGATATACAAACGGCCTGAGGTAATAATATCTCTCATAAATTGATAAAAAAATGTTAAAAGAAGCGTTCGGATATGACTTCCATCAACATCAGCATCTGTCATGATTATAATTTTGTGATAACGCATAGCTTCGGCATTAAAAAAGTCACTAGGATTAAAATCCTTATCTTTTGGTGAATTTCCATAACCTCCACCTATTGCAGTTATCAGTGCTGAAATCTCATTATTTTCTAAAATTTTGTGAGGATTGGCTTTTATTACATTAAGAATTTTACCTCTAAGAGGAAGAATTGCTTGAGTTTTTCTATCTCGGCCTTGCTTTGCCGAGCCACCAGCTGAGTCACCCTCAACTATAAAGAGCTCTGAATTCAAGGGGTCTTTTTCTTGGCAATCCGCAAGTTTTCCAGGTAGTGAAGAGGATTCTAAAACATTTTTTCTTCTTGTTAATTCTCTTGCTTTTCGGGCTGCCTCTCTGGCACTTGCTGCCTCTATAAGCTTTGAGACAATTTTTTTTGCTTCACCAGGAGTTTGCTCTAACCAAGTACTTAATTGTTCAGCAATAATTTTTTCTACTACTGGCCTAACTTCAGAGGAAACTAACTTATCTTTTGTTTGAGAAGAAAACTTTGGGTCTGGAACTTTTACAGATAAGACACATGTCATACCTTCTCTGGCATCATCACCAGAGAGATTAATATTCCCCTTTTTTGCAACAGCAACGCTACTTGAGTAACTAACTAATGAACGAGTTAAAGCAGACCTAAATCCTTGAAGATGTGTACCTCCATCTCCTTGCGGGATATTATTTGTGAAGCAAAGCATATTTTCTGAATATCCATCATTCCATTGAAGGGCACCTTCAACTTTGATTCCATTACTTTCCCCTTCAAATGGAATAATTTTATTTAAGGTAGATTTTCTAGAATTTAGAAATTGAACGTATGCTGTTAAACCACCTTGATAATAAAATTCTATGGGTTCTACTTTAGATAATCGCATGTCAGTTAAGGTTACTTTTACGTTAGAGTTTAAAAATGCTAATTGGCGAACTCTATTTTCTAATGTTTTTAAAACAAAAGTTATGTTTGTAAAAATTTTTTTAGAGGGCCAAAATTGAACTGAAGTTCCAGTACGCTCTGTTTTTTTCATGGTACCTGTTTGTTTTAATTTTTTAGATGTGGTACCATCTTTAAATTCCATATTATAGATCTTTCCATCACGACGAATGGTTAGAGAGAGTTTTTCTGACAAAGCATTAACAACAGAAACACCAACACCGTGGAGCCCTCCAGAAATCTTATAACTGTTTTGATCGAACTTACCTCCTGCATGAAGTTGAGTCATAATTACTTCTGCAGCAGGAACCTTTTCAGTTTTGTGCAAATCTACAGGAATTCCTCTACCATTATCAGAAATAGTGGCTGATCCATCCTTATTAATAATTAATTGGATTGAGTCACAATATTCCCCCAAAGCTTCATCAATTGAGTTATCGAGAACCTCATAAATCATATGGTGAAGACCTGTCCCATCATCGGTATCGCCGATATACATACCAGGTCTTTTTCTAACTGCTTCAAGGCCTTTAAGGACTTTAATTGAGGATGCTGAATATTGATCTGTCATTATGTGATTTCCTTAATTTCTAAATTTTTAATTACTCCCTTGAGTGCAAAATTATCAGTGGTCGAGAAAAAAGTTTGAAATTTATTATCTGCACAATATTGAATAACTTTTTGTACATTCATCATATCAAAGTTATCGAATATTTCATCTATTAAAAAAATTGTAATTTTACTTTCATTAAGAAATTTGGCGCATTGGAGTAAAAAGCTTAAAATTAAAAGCTTAGACTGCGCGGATGATAGTTGAGTTAATTTTTTTCCTTTATGAGTTATATCAAATATGGATTTTAGAGGGTCATTTTCTGATTGAAGCTTGTGGTCCAATGGCCACTGATTCTCATCTGACAAGTTTTTTTTAAATTGAGTTAAAAATTCATCTCTTTGAGATAATCCAAAACTAGGATTAATTTCAAAATCAAAAAAATCGCTTTTTTCATTTTGGAGAAATATCTTAAAGGAATTTAGAAAATTAATTTTATAATCAATGATTTTTTCGCCAATCCCAATTAGCTGTTTGTCAAGAGATTTAAGCCATGATAATTCACTCGTGGTTTGAAGTATTCTTTTCTTTTCTCTCCTAAGTTTTGTAAATTTGTTTAATAGTTGAAATAAACTTGGTTCAAAATAACAGACTAAGCGATTAATTGTATTCCTTTGATATTGGGTATCTTTAATAAAATAAACTTTATCTATTTCAGTAAACCAAAATAATTGGAATATTTTTAATAAACCTTGTTGTTGAATTTTCTTTTCATTAAGAAAATATTGCTTTGACCATCTATTTTCATTCATATTAAATTCTATTTTTAAGTCGTTTGATAAGTCTTCATGCATAAACTTGTAATTGATTTTTACAGTTTCTGTTTTATGTTCTTCATTTGAAAAATGTTGAATTGCATCTTTTCTAAATCCCGTACCAGGACAAAGAAAGCTAATAGCCTCTAAAATGTTAGTCTTACCAACTGCATTTCTTCCCTTAAAAAGTGTATGGTTAGCTTCGAAAGATTCTTGGTGGTTTTGAAAATTTCGGTAATTATGTAAGTGAATACCCTGAAGAGGTGGAAACACTTAAATTCTCATTGGCATCAAAATATACAAGCTAGTCGTATCTTTGGGGTCTTTGACAATGACTGGTGAGGATTGATTTAGAAGCTCTAAAATCATTGTTTCTCCTTCAACCACATCTTGTAAATCTAAAATATATTTAGAGTTGAAAAGTATTTCTAGAGACTCTGCTGCATAACTTGCGGCAACTTCTTCGTCTCCTTTGTTGCTATCAGTGCTAGTGGCCATAATTTTAATATTATTATTATCAAATAGAAGTTTTACAGTTGGGGCTTTGTCTTGATTAACTGTAGAGACTCTATCAATGGCATTAAAGAAAGGCTCTGCCTCTACTTGTAATAACTTATCATTTGAAACAGGTATGACTTTTTCATAATCTGGGAATGTTCCATCTATCAGCTTACTAATGATTATAAAATTATCAGCCTCTAAGCTTACCTGGGATTCAGAACATATAAATTTTATCTTTCCCTCGAAATCTCCTAAAATTCGATCTAATTGCAGAATTAATTTTCGAGGTAATATTATTCCAGGTATATTTACGTTATTGCTTAAATCTAACTCTGTTTTTGCTAATCGATGACCATCAGTTGCTACGCATCTAAGTATGGTATTGCCACCACTATCTATAGTATGAAAATAGATACCATTTAAGTAATATCTTGTTTCCTCTGCGGATATAGCAAATTTAGTTTTATTAAATAATCTTTTCACTTGTTGGATTGAAAGTTCGAAAGCATTACTAGGATCTAAAGTTATGAATTTAGGAAATTCATCAGCAGACAAGGCGTTCAACTCAAAAACTGAATTATCTGAGTTGATGATTAATCGACTACCTTCAAATTTACATTTAATGATTGAGTTTTTTTTAGTTTTACGAATGATATCTGTAAGAATTCTGGAATTGACAGTTGCTTCTCCATTTTTTGTAGAGTCGGCAGATACAAATTCTCTAATAGAAATATCCATATCAGTAGATCGAATTTCAATCTGACTATTTTCACATTTAATATAAATATTTGATAAAATAGGAATTGTAGATCGACTATCTACAATTGAACTTACATGGGTTAATACCCTTAAAAGGGCTTCTCGGCTAACTCTGAAATCCATCTAGGAAGTTTGCAATATTCTTGTCAAAAGTTCAATATCTTCTGCTAAGCTTGGATCATTTACCATAATTTCTTCTATAGTTTTAATAGCATGAATAACCGTAGTATGATCTCTTCCGCCAAACTTTCTTCCTATTTCAGGCAAAGATCTTGTGGTAATTGATTTAGCTAGGTACATGGCTACTTGCCTAGGCCTTGCTACTGAACGAGATCTTCTTGGAGAATGCATATCAGAAAGCTTAATATTATAGTGTTCAACTACTTTCTTTTGAATTTCATCTATTGTAATTTTTCGGGAATTTGTTCTTAAGAGATCTTTCAGAACATCTTTTACAAGATCAACTGTAATATCTGAGTCTTGCAAAGATGCATGCACAGCTAATCGATTAAGCGCTCCTTCCATTTCACGGACATTATTTGTTATTTTATCTGCAAGAAACTCTAAAACATCTTTTGTTAACTTCATAGATTTTTGCTCTGCTTTTGCTTGAATAATGCCTAGCCGAAGCTCGTAAGTTAAAGGATGGATATCTGCAACAAGACCCCAACCTAGTCTAGATTTTAATCGATCCTCAAGACCTTCGAGGTCAGCTGGAGATTTATCAGCTGAAATAATGATTTGTCTTTTTTTATCAATTAAAGTGTTAAAAGTGTGAAAAAATTCTTCTTGGGTATTATCTTTACCAATAATAAACTGAACATCGTCAATCATTAAAACATCAACAGAACGAAACTGCTCTTTGAAGCTCATAATATTTTTAAATCGAAGAGCTTTAATAAACTGATACATAAATTTTTCTGCTGTTAAATAGACAACATTTTTTTTGGGATTTCTTTTTTTTATATTCCATGCAACCGCATGCATTAGATGTGTTTTGCCTAAACCCACACCTCCATAAAGAAAAAGGGGATTAAAGCTTACAACTTCAGATTGAGCCACTCGTTGAGCAGCTGCGTATGCTAGCTCATTAGGTTTGCCGACAATAAAATTATCAAAGGTGAATTGAGGATCTAAAGGTGCAGAAATATCATCGTAATACTGATCGTCTTCATCTTCTTTATCTTGAAACACCACTTCGGTTCCTGGAATAATACGGTTGTTATTTTCTTTAACTAATATCGATAATTTTTCAACCGTCACACCCTGGTCCAGGTAAGATCTTTTTATAACAGAGGCATAATTCTTAATAATCCAGTCTCTTAAAAATCTAGTGTGAACAGATAAAGTTAAAGAGGCACCTATGTGACTTTCAAAACGTACAGGCTTAATCCAGTTTTGGAAGGAGTCTTTGTCTAGAGATTTTTTTAATTCAGATGTTATCTTAGACCAGGACACATCTATGCCACCTTGATGCAGTTCGTCTTCCACTATGTATATTCCTTCCTCTAAAATTAGACTCATTAAAGCATGAAAATAAAAAATTAAGAATAAAAAAAAGATTTATTTTTAAAAATAAATTTCTTGTATATTTTTTTTATTTAGAAATTGCAGAAATATCTTTTTGAAGCTTAGAAATAGTTCGTGATGCTTTATTTAAATGCATAATTTTTTTTTTGGTAGACTTATGCAGTATAGACATAACTTGCTTTAATTTTACCATTGATTCATCTACCTTTTTATCTTTGATGAGCTTATCTATAGCTTTGAGCTGAGTAGAAACGTTGGACTTAACACTTTTGTTCACAGCATGTCTACTTTCAGATTGGCGTAATCTTTTTTTTGCTGATTTGTGTTGTGGCATCTTTTGTTTTATTAACAGGTTGTTCGTCTAATTGCGTTAATAACTTATATAGATTTTTTTATTTTTGTAAAGTGGGTGAAAAAAAAGTGGATCGACCATTCTGAATTATTTTCTTGATTGAAAACGATTTTCTTTTGAAAATGACTTCAGATTTTTGGTATACCTCAAACATATTTTGGAAGCTTCCTAGAGTACCATCTGGGGATTTATAATCGTTAATGGAAGATCCCCCATTTTTTAAAGATAGTTTTAAAACATATCGACAGGATTTGATTAATTTAGATATTTCCACACGATTAAGAGAATTGGTCAATCTTAAAGGACTAAGCCTACAATGAAATAGTGCTTCATTAGCATATATATTACCTAGGCCTACAAAAATACTTTGATCTAATAGAGCCTGTTTTAGCGAAACAGATTTTTTTTTAAATTTATTAGATATTTCAGAAATATTTATTTTATCTACTAATAAATCTAGACCATAATTATTAAAAAAAGATTTTAATTCCTTATTATTTAATTTGAAAAACATCCCGAACCTTCGAGGGTCATTGAAAACAACATAAAACCTGTCAAATTCTAAAACTACGTGATCATGTTTTTCTTTTTGGTAATTTTCTTTAAAATAGAATTTTAATCTACCGCTCATTCCTAGATGAATAATAAGAAATGACTGAGAATTTAACTTAACAAGAATATATTTTGCAAACCTTTTTACTTCTATTATTCTTTTTCCTTTAATTGAGTTAAAATCATCTAGATTTAGGTTTTTTCTTAATCTTTTATTTGATTTTTTTATAGAAACAATTTTTTTTCCATTAACTTTCTTACCTAAATATCTTATTGTAGTTTCTACTTCTGGAAGTTCTGGCATGGATAATAAAAATAGTTCAAATCAATATAATATTACAGATATTTTTGAAAATGTATCTCAAGCAAAATATGACTTGATGAATGATATTATGAGTTTTGGAATCCATCGTTTATGGAAAAAGTATTATGCTGATTTAATAATTGATAAATCTAGGCATAATCAAAAGATCCTAGATATTGCCAGTGGCACTGGAGATATATTTAATCTTTTACCTTTTTCTGAAAACCTTTATGCCATCGATCCTATTGATCATATGCACAAGATTTCTATGCAAAAAAATAAGAAAAAAAAAATAAATTATAAAATTGGATATGTTGAAAATCTTCCTTATAAAAAAAACTTTTTTCAAGTCATCTCATGCACTTATGGAGTTAGAAATTTTCAGGATAGGATTAAAGGCTTTAGAGAAATTTATCGATGTTTAAAAAAGAATGGGTACTTTTTATTTATGGAGTTTGGTATGCCAAAAGCCACCTTAATTCAAAAACCATATGAATATTTTTTAGATTATTTTCTTCCCTTTAGTGGGAGTATTATAGCTAAAGATAGACACAGCTATAAATATCTTGCAGATAGCATCAAAGAATTTCCTAACACACATCAAATTCAAAAAGAGATTGAGAAAATTGGCTTTTCTCACATTGAAACAATTGATTTCATTTCAGGTGCGAACAGCATATATATATTGCAGAAAAAATGAAAATTTTACTAATAATAACAAGCAGCGTCGGATGCTATAAGGCGCTAGATTTAATAAGAGAGTTTCAAAAAAAATCAATTAATTTTGAAATAATAGCTACAAAAAATACATTTGAATTTATCTCACCCCTTTTACTAGAAACTATCAGTCACAAAAAAGTTTACAGCGAACTCTTTGATCTAGATATGGAAAAGAATATTGGTCACATTCAATTAGCAAGAGATAATACTCATATATTAGTATATCCAGCCACAGCAAATATTATTTCAAAATTTGCTCAAGGGCTTTGTAGTGATCTTGCTTTAACGTGTATGATATCTGCTAATAAACCCATTTATATTGCTCCTGCTATGAATAAAGAAATGTGGGCTAATTCTTTAATTCAGAATAATGTAAAATTACTCAAAGAACACGGGCATCATTTTATAGGACCAGATGATGGTTCGCTTGCATGTGGTGAATATGGAAGTGGTCGCCTTGTGGACCCAGGAGAAATCCTAAATCAGTTAAAATAATTGAAAACAGCTTTAATTACTATTGGTTCAACAAGGGAATATATAGATCCTGTTAGATACATATCAAATGAATCTTCAGGAAAACAAGGTGTTTCTCTTATCAAGGGATTACTAAAAAAAAATTACAAAATTATTTGTTTACATGGCTACCTTAAAGTTAAACCAATCATCTCAAGGAAAATAAAATATATATTTACGCCAAATGCTAAAAGTATGCTTCAAGAGGCAAAAAAGAATCATAAAGTCGATATAGCAATCTTCAATGCCGCTGTATCAGACTTCTATGTTAAAAGTTTTAGTAAAAATAAAATTAAAAGCAAAAAAGGTTTAACACTTCAATTGATAAATAATCCTGATATCTTAAAATCTATTTGTTCCTCTCAAAAAAAACCTTTAATTTCAGTTGGCTTTGCCTATGAAACAAATAACTATTTAGATAATGCTAAAAAAAAATTAGAAAATAAAAAATGTGATTTTATTGTTCTCAACTATCCTTTGAAAAATGATTTTATATTCAATAATAATTTTAATAATGGCGGCATACTTGACAAGCAAGGTAACTACTATGAAATTGGCAATGTCTCAAAAACAGTTTTTGCTAATAAAATAATCAAACATATATTAGAGATCTAAAATGACTAAAAATCTAAAAATAAAGATAAAATCTAAAAATAATTATATCTCAATCCCCTCCTATGAAACGAATTCAAGCGCGGGATTAGACTTAAGAGCATATCTTCCAGAAAGAAATATTATAATAAGCCCCAAAGAGACAAAACTTATTGGAACAGGGCTTTATTTTGAAATACCAGAGGGGTTTGAAGTTCAAATTAGACCTCGCAGTGGATTAGCTCTTAAAAATGGAGTGAGTGTTCTTAATAGCCCTGGAACTATTGATGCTGACTATCGAGGAGAGATAAAAATTTTATTAATTAATCACGGGTCTGAGCCCTTTATAGTAGAACACGAAATGAGGATTGCTCAAATGGTAGTGGCAAGGTACGAGAGAATAGAATTTGAAGTAGTTAAGAGCTTATCTGACTCAAAAAGAGGAAGTGGTGGATTTGGATCAACTGGAACTAACTGATAAAATAATAGAACAGTTTGGAAGACAAATCTTAGTTCCTGGCATTAATGAAGAGGGGCAGGTCATTCTCGCGAACAGAAAAGTTTGTATTATAGGCTTAGGCGCATTAGGTACGATTGCATCTCAATACTTAGTTAGATCTGGTATTGGTGAAATATCTCTAATTGATCCAGATACTATTGAGGAATCTAATCTTCACCGACAAATTAATTATAACCTTAACGATATAGGTGAATTGAAATCCGAAGTATCTAAAAAAAAACTTCAAGAAATTAATAATACAACAAATATTTTTAGCTATAGCGAAACATTTGAAAGCTATCTTCAAAAAAAACTTAAATATAAATTTGATATAATTTTTGATTGTACAGATAGCCATCAAAATAAAATTTTATCTTCAAAATTTTCAAAAAAACAACAAGTACCTTTTATCTCTATATCTATTAACTCCTCTGAAGGTATTTATTTTTCTCAAAATTATAAAGATAATTCATCTTTACCTTGCTTTGAATGTTTATTTCCCCAAACAGATCAAGACCATCGATGTTTAAATAGTGCAATGATAGGTCCTGTTGCAGGTATGGTTACTAGCTTAGCTTGCACAAAAATTATTTTTGCTCTTGCAAGTAATTCTTTGAGTTTAGAAAATGAAATCAGTTTGATTGATCTTTTGACATCAGATATAAACAAACTACAATTATCAAAAATTAATTGCCCGCATTAAAATGAATTCTTTTACTCCACAATCAAGCTATTCCTATGAAGAAATTATCGAATGTGGAAAAGGAAATCTTTTTGGTGTTGGAAATGCCCAATTACCAGCCCCTCCTATGTTGATGTTTGATCGAATTACTCAAGTAGATAAAGATGGTGGACTAAATGGGAAAGGCCAAATTATAGCTGAATTAGATATCAAGCCTGAGTTATGGTTTTTTGAATGTCACTTTTTAGGAGACCCAGTTATGCCTGGCTGTCTTGGCTTGGATGCATTGTGGCAAATGTTAGGGTTTTATCTTGGATGGTTAGGATATCCTGGGAAAGGAAGAGCTTTGGGTGTTGGAGAAATAAAATTTGTAGAAGAAATTAAGCCCGATAAAGAATTAATACAATATAAGGTTAGTTTAAAAAAGTCTCTAAGCAAAAAAGGTTTTTCAATTGGTTATGGTGATGGTCAAATAATTCACAAAGATAAAATTATATATCATGCAAATGATTTGAAGGTAGGGCTATTTAATGAATAATAAAAGAGTAGTTATTACAGGTTATGGAATTGTTTCTTGTATTGGAAATAATAAAGAAGAAGTTTTATTAAGCCTTCAAGAAGTTAAATCTGGAATAAGTCATTGCCAAGAATACGAAGAGCTTGGTATGCGCAGTCATGTTCATGGTAAGCCTTCTATCAATATTCAAGAAAATGTAGATAGAAAGATACTTCGTTTTATGGGAGAAGGAGCTGCTTATAATTATATTGCTATGCAAGAAGCAATTCAACACTCCGGACTTGATGAAAGTCTAGTTTCTAATGTTAGCACTGGTCTTGTAATGGGCTCTGGTGGGCCCTCAACATATCAACTCCAGCAAGCTTTTGATATCGCAAGAGAAAAAGGCGTTAAAAAAATTGGCCCTTATATGGTAACTCGTACAATGGCATCTGGTAATTCAGCAACCTTAGCGACACCCTTTAAAATTAAAGGTGTGAATTACTCGATTAGCTCAGCTTGTTCTACAAGCTTGCACTGTATTGGTAACGCATATGATCTTATCAGACACGGTCAGCAAGAAATAGTTTTTGCTGGTGGTGGGGAAGAAACACATTGGACAATGTCTATTTTATTTGATGCGATGGGTGCCTTATCGAGCAAATATAACGATAGCCCAGCTAAAGCATCTAGGGCTTATGACTCCGATCGAGATGGATTTGTCATTGGAGGAGGCGCAGGAGTTCTTGTAGTCGAAAGCCTTGATAGTGCCAAATCTAGAGGAGCTAATATACTTGCTGAAATTCAAGGTTTTGGACAAACATCAGATGGCTACGATATGGTTCAACCTTCTGGAGAAGGAGCAGTTAGATGCATGCAAATGGCTACCGAGGGTAGACCAGTAGATTATATTAACTCTCACGGAACTTCGACACCTGTTGGAGATATGATTGAATTAAAAGGAATTAGAGAAGTATTTGGAGATAATGTTCCTCCCACTAGTTCGACCAAATCTCTTACTGGTCATTCACTAGGAGCAACCGGCGTTCAGGAAGCTGTTTATTCATTATTAATGATGGAAAATAATTTCATGGTGGAGTCAGCAAATATTTCTAAACTTGATGACCAAGCCGAGGGCATGAATATTCTTCGTGAAAGTAAAAAGGACGTAGAAATTAATTCTATTTTGTCTAATAGTTTTGGCTTTGGAGGTACAAATGCCTCAATTTATATAACCCGCTATAATGACTAAAGTTTTAGAGGGCAAAAGAGGTCTTATTGTTGGAATAGCAAATGACCATTCTATTGCATGGGGTATTGCTAAATGTTTGAGTGAGGAAGGTGCAAGTATGTATCTTACCTATCAAAATGAATCTATTAAAAAAAGAGTAGAGCCCCTTTCTCAAAAGATAAATTGCCTAGGAATTATGCCTTGCGATGTTTCAGAAACCTCATCATTAGAAAATGTATGTGATGGCATTGAGGGTAATATTGATTTTTTTGTTCATGCTGTTGCCTATTCTGATAAAAATGAACTAGCAGGTAAATACTTAAATACCTCAAAAGAGAACTTTTTAAAAACTTTGCATATTTCCGCATACTCCCTTACTGAGATGACAAGATTGCTTTCTCCAAAAATGAATAATGGTTCATCTATCATGGCACTCACGTATTATGGATCAACTCGCTACATGCAGAGCTATAATGTAATGGGAGTTGCAAAAGCAGCATTAGAGACATCTATAAGATATCTTGCTGTAGATATGGGAGATAGAGGAATTAGGGTTAATGCAATTTCTGCTGGACCAATGAGAACTCTAGCTGGAGCTGTAATTAACAAATCAAGGCAGATTTATAATTATACCATTAACAACTCACCAATTAAAAAACCCTTATCGCTAGACGATATTGGTAAATCCTCTGTGTACCTCATGAGCGATCTATCTAAAGGTGTTACTGGTGAAATTCTCTACGTTGATAATGGCTACAACAATGTAGGTATGAGCATTCAAGATTTATCTAGCGTTTAAATTCTTTTTCTTTTTTTTTCTGCCAGATTTAAAAGTCATCTTATGAAACTTTCTAAAAGATTTTTTTACTTTCTTTCTGCGTGAGTCTGTCTTTTTTTTTGGTTGTTCTGCATTTGGATTAATTAATTTTTCAATTAGATACCAATTCTTGGTGTCAGCGGATGTTAAAAAAGTTAAAGCTCTTCCTTTAGCACCTGCCCTTGCAGTTCTGCCAATGCGGTGAATATAATCTTCAGGATTTTGGGGAATGTCATAATTTATGACATGTTCGATATGAGGAATATCTAAGCCTCGGGCAGCTACATCCGTAGCTACAAGTATTTGAAACATATTTTTCCTAAATTTAAGCAGTACTTTTTCTCTTTTACTTTGCCTAAGGTCTCCATGGATAGCTTCTGCATTAAATTTGTCTTTTCTAAGTTGAAGAGCGATTTTATCAGCACTTCTTTTTGTTTTAACGAAAAGGACAACAGACCCTTTTCTTTCAAGTAATTCTAATTTTAGTTCCTGAAATTTTTCTTTTTGATTTACGTTTTTAACTTCTTGCTTAACATCAATAATAGGAGTGTTTTCTTTGCCTACATTAACTCTCTGTGGATCAACCATAAATTTTTTGGCCATATCAGCTATTTTTTTGGGGAGAGTAGCAGAAAATAGTAGTGTTTGATGAATAGGTAATTTCTCAATAATTGATTTTATATCATCAACAAAACCCATATCTAACATGCGATCAGTTTCATCTAAAACTAGAAAATCAAACTTATTTAATTTTAGGCTTTTTCTCCTTAGATGATCTTGCATACGCCCTGGCGTACCTACAACTAATCTTGCTCTTTTTAATTGTCTTAATTGTTTTTGGATAGAGTCACCTCCTATAATTAAGGCAGAGTCTAAATTATTTTTATTTGAGGTTAAGTCTTTAAGTGCTTTTAAAACCTGCAAAGCTAGCTCTCTAGTCGGTGTAAGAATTAAAGCGCAACTATCTTTATTCAATGTAAGGTGATTGACTAAGGGAATACCAAAGGCATAGGTTTTACCCGTACCAGTTTGAGCAGTACCTAATAAATCTTTGCCATTTAGCGCCAATGGTATTGAAAGGTTTTGAATAGGGGTTGGTTTGATAAGATTGATTTTTTTTAGAGCGCTTAAAACCAAAGGTGTGATAGCTAGATCAGAAAATTGTTGCATGATTATTTGAAAAAAATATTGGTAAAACCTATTAGGTTGGATCTAGTATCACGAAAAAAGAATATAACCTAATTAATAATAAATGTGATTATTAGCTATTGTGATATGAAACTGAAAGCAATAGCACAAATTTCTAAATCATTTGTGCTATTACAAAAATATAAATTAAACTTCTTTCATGCTGAGTTTTACTTTACCCGCACGATCGACATCGAGAACTTTTACTTGAACTTCTTGTCCTTCCGATAAAACATCCGTTACATTCTCAACTCTTTTTTGAGAAATTTGAGATACATGAAGTAAGCCGTCTCTTGCTCCCATAAAATTAACAAATGCACCAAATTCAACGATTTTAACAACTTTACCTTTATAGATTTTTCCTATTTCTGGCTCTGCTACAATATCTTCAACCATTTGTTTGGCAGTATTAATAGACTCTTCATTACTAGAGGCAATTTTAACAATTCCATCGTCATTGACTTCAAGTTTGGCACCTGAAACTTCAACAATATTTCTGATCACCTTACCGCCTGAACCAATAACATCTTTGATCTTGGCTTTATCAATTGAAATAGAAATTACTTGAGGGGCATGTTTGGAAAATTTTGTTCGAGCTTCTGGTAAGGCTTCTGTCATTACTTCAATTATATGTTTTCTGCCTCCTGAAGCTTGGTTCAATGCTATCTCCATAATTTCCTTTGTAATACTTGTAATCTTTATATCCATTTGAAGAGAAGTAATACCATCCATGGTACCTGCTACTTTAAAATCCATATCTCCTAAATGATCTTCATCACCAAGAATATCGCTTAAAACAACAAAGTCGTCTCCATCTTTTATAAGACCCATCGCTATGCCACCAATATGTTTTTTAATAGGAACACCTGCTGACATTAAAGCCAGAGAAGATCCACAAACTGTAGCCATAGAGCTTGAACCATTAGATTCAGTAATTTCTGAAACTAATCGGAGCGTGTAAGGAAAATCTTCTTTTGAAGGGAGCATAGGATTGACAGCTCTCCATGCAAGCTTACCGTGTCCTATTTCTCTTCTACTTGTAAAACCTGATCTTCCTACTTCTCCAACTGAGTAAGGAGGGAAGTTATAATGAAGCATAAAATGCTGTTTATGCATAGGATCTAGGGAGTCAATCATTTGCTCATCATCACCTGTGCCAAGTGTCATTACAACAAGAGCTTGGGTTTCTCCTCTGGTAAATAAGCTAGAGCCGTGAGCACGAGGAAGAATATCTAATTCACATGTAATTTTTCTTACCTCATCAAGTTTTCGTCCATCAATACGACTTTTGTTTTTAATGATATCTCCACGAACAACACTTTTTTCAATATCTTTAATAATTGTTGTTGCTGAAAGTACCTGATCATCTTCAACATTTTCTATAATTAAAGATCTAATTTCGCCAAGCTTTTGGCTTCTTTCTTGCTTATCAGTCAGGCCATAAGCTTCTCTAATAGGATCCGCTATTTTAGAGGAAATATCCTTTTGGAGTCCTTCATAAAATTCAGGAAGAGTTGGTACTTCAAATTTCTTGATTTCAGTTTTTCCTGCAAATGTCTGAATTTCTTTAATAAATGTTTGATAAAAATCATGTCCAAACATTACTGCTTCGAGCATAGTGCTCTCGGGAAGTTCTTTGGCTTCTGACTCAACCATCAAAACACCCTCTTCTGTTCCAGCCACAACTAAATCTAGAGTTGAATTTTCTAGTTCTTCAATGGTTGGGTTTGCAACTAACTTGCCATCTATATGTCCTACTCTAGCAGCGCCTAGTGTTCCTGCTACAGGTAAGCCTGATACTGCAAGCGCAGCACCCGTGGCATACATTGCAATAATATCTGGGTCTACAATTCCATCATAGGAAAGCACTGTAAGAGTTACTTGTGTTTCGTTTTTAAAATTTTTATGAAATAGAGGTCTAATAGGTCTATCAATTAAACGGCAAATTAAAGTTTCTCTTTCCGTTGGCCTTGCCTCTCTTTTAAAAAATCCACCAGGAATTTTTCCTGATGCATAATATTTTTCCTGATAATTAACTGTTAATGGAAAAAAATCGATATCAGGTTTTTGTGTTTTGGCAGCACAAATGTTTGCCATAACCATGGTTTCACCACAAGTTACTACAACAGATGCATCTGCTTGTTTCGCAATTCGATTTGTTTCTAGTTTGATTTGTCGGTTTCCCAACGTAAAAGTATGTTCTATTTTCATCTTCCTCTTTTCTACTTAATAGACTAATTAAAAAGTCTTTACTTTTTTCTTAGCTTTAGTTTATCTGCTACTTCTGTATATTTTCCTGCATTCCTCTTCTTTAAATACGCCATCAATCTATTTCTTTTACCAACCATCATCAGCAGACCTCTTCGAGAATGAAAATCTTTCTTATGTATTTTGATATGTTCTGTTAACAGATTAATTTTCTTTGTGAGAAAAAAAATTTGGGACTCTGGCGAGCCAGTGTCATTGTCAGCACGTGCTATATCGTTTATTTGTATTTCCGACATCGGTACTCCTTTTCAAATTAAAACATCATCTGACCAGGATGTCGCCCAGTTCAAATGGCAATTAGATGGCTATGTAAATCATTTATGCTTGAGAAATCAAGGATTTTCTCATAAGGAATAGCCTGATTTAGTGTAAAAGCTCCAATTTTCAATCTTTTTATCATGCTCGCGTAACCAATATCACCTAAAGATATTGCTAGATCTTGAGCAAAAGCTCTGACATAGAAGCCAGTTTGGCAATTTAATTCCACACCCATATGGGTGTTATTAGAATATAAAATTTTGAGACTGCTAACGGACACCTCTTTATAGCGCTCTTCGATTATTTCATTTCTTCTTGCTAGTTCATAAAAATTTTTACCTTTTGATTTATGCGCTGAAAAATTTGGAATTTTTTGTTGATAGTTACCTATAAAATTTTTTAAATAATGAGTTCTGTCGCTAATACTATGAGAAATTGGCTTCATCTCTGAAAATCTTCCTTCTGAGTCCAAAGTGTTTGTTGCTGCTCCAAAACGAATTTCAACTATGTAACTTTTTTTTTCATTATGGACATTAGGGATTTTTTTAGTGGCTTTATTGATTCCAATTAATAGTAAGCCCGAGGCGAGTGGGTCAAGTGTTCCTGCAAATCCAATTTTATGAAAAGAATAACGAAACTTTAACTTTCTTATAACGCCAAAAGACTCAATTCCTTCTGGTTTATCTATTAATAACCATCCGTTACTTGAAATCTTTTCTTTCATAAAGAATTATAAATTATCCAGAAGTGATTGTACTTTTAGTGAGTCTTGAAAAGATTGGTCAAAGATAAAAGAGACTTTTGGAGTATATTTACTAGTAAGCGTTCTAGCAATTAAGTTTTGTATTTCTCTCAAGTAAAGCTTATTAAATTCTTTAAATTGTTCGTCTGTTATATTATGAACAAGAAAAACCTTTGCAAACCTTAAATCTTTGCTGACTTTTACTTCGGTAATTTCAAATCGAGCAGAGGGAAATCTTGTCAGATAGTCTCTATGAGTAACAAGATATTCGGATACTAGTCTTTTAATGGAGAGTTCAAATTTTTTAGTTCGAAAACTTGGCTTATTGTCCACACTATAATTCTTTTTGAACTTCCTTAGTTATATAAAATTCAATTTCATCTTTGACTAAAATATCAGAGTAATCTTTGAACGAAATACCGCATTCGTAATTTTCTCGAACCTCTTTAACATCATCTTTAAATCGTTTTAGCGTTCCCACTTCACCACCATGAATAATTTTACCTTCTCTGACCAATCTGATTTTAGCAGAGTTGGAGACAAATCCATTAGTTACAAAACACCCAGCAATAGTGCCGAATTTTGATGAATTAAAGGTATCTCTGACTTCTGCGTGACCAATAATTTCCTCTTTGGTATCAGGAGTAAGAAGTCCTGATAGCATTTTTTTCATATCATCAATTAATTCATAGATAATAGAGTAATACCTAATATCAACTTTATCTCTTTTTGCGATTGTTCGGGCTTGGGGGATAGCACGGATATTAAATCCAATAACTACTCCTTGAGCAGAATTAGCTAAACTAACATCACTTTCGTTAATGGCTCCGATTGCATTATGAATAACATTCATTTTTACTTCATCATTGCCCACTTTTTCAAGAGAGGAGACGATAGCTTCAAGGGAGCCTTGAACATCTGCTTTAACAATAATAGGTAATTTTTTTACATCGCCTTTGGAAACATTTGCCATCATTTCTTCTAGAGAAGATTTTTTAATGGCAGAAGTGTCTTCTAATTTCTTTTGATCCTTTGCCTTTTCAGTTATGTCTTTGGCTATTTCTTCATTAGGCATGACAAAAACTGTTTCACCTGCTAGAGGAACTGAGTCAAAACCCAAAACTTCAACCGGCATTCCGGGAGATGCAGATTTAACTCTTTTGCCTGATTCATCAAATAGAGCCTTAACTCTGCCAAAGGAAGAACCACATGTAAAATGATCTCCCTCATTCAGAGTTCCATTTTTAATAATTACTGTCGCAACAGATCCCTTGCCAGTTTCTATTTTAGATTCTACCACAATTGCTTCTGCTAACTTATCGTGCTCTACGTTCAAATTTAATATTTCTATTTGTAATAAGATATTATCTAAAAGTTTATCTAAGTTTATTTTTTTTATGGCAGAAATTTCTGTTTCTAATACATCGCCGCTTAAGCTTTCTACGACTACTTCATGGCTCAATAAATCATTTCTTACTACATTAGGATCCACGTCAGGTAGATCTATTTTATTGATAGCTAACACAATAGGCACTTTTGCTGTTTTAGCATGGGAAATTGCCTCTATAGTTTGGGGCTTGACACTATCGTTTGCGGCAACAACTAAAACTACTACGTCAGTTAAATTTGCACCACGAGAACGAATATTTGAAAATGCTGCATGACCAGGAGTATCTAGAAAAGTAATTGGTTGGTTTTTATGCTTGATTTGATAAGCGCCGATATGCTGAGTAATTCCGCCTGATTCACGTGCTGTAACGTTAGTGTTTCTCAGTGAATCTAGTAAAGAAGTCTTTCCATGATCAACGTGACCCATTACAGTTACAATAGGTGGTCGTGGCTGTATATTAGATTTTGTTGTTTTTTGGAAATTTGCAATTTCATCGTTGAGACTAATTGCTGTTTCTCTTTTAGGAGTATGGCCTAGTTCTGTTACAATTAACTCCGCTGTATCTCCATCAATAAATTGGTTTGCAGTGGCCATGATACCATTTTTCATTAATGCTTTTACAACATCACCTGTTTTTTCTGACATACGACTTGCAAGTTCTTGAATTGATATTTTTATAGGAATATCTACTTCTCTAACAATTTTTTGTGAACTTGTTAAATTAGGTTTATATTTTGTTTTTTGCTTTTCTCGATTTCTTTTTGTTTGGGCTAAGCTCGGCATTTTTTCATAATCTGGTTCTTCGTCTAAAATATTGTTAACAGATATTGATGATAGTTTTTTTTGAAAAGCAGTCGTATTTAGAGTCAATTTTTTTCGAGGCGCCGCAGCACCTGCTACTTTAGGAGGCGTGCTTTTAGCTTTAGAGCTTGGCGTAGAAGTCTTATTGTCTTTTGTCATTGATTAATTCTTAACTATTAAGATATATCTCCCTTGCATCCATAATAATTTTTTCAGCAATATTTTTTTCTACTCTTTTTTGAAGAATTCCCTCTTTGCCTACTAGTTCATCTGTAGCTAAATCTGCTAAGTCTTGTCGGGTGAGGATTTTATTATCAATTAGCGTTGAAAGCATTTTATTATCTAATTCTTTAATATTTTTTAGATAGTCATCTAGGCTAGACTCTTGAATAAGCTTTTCTAGTTCAGCTTTTTCATTTTCCATAAATTGTGTTGCACGGGCATAAATTTCGGTAGCAAGTTCATTATCAAAGCCTTCAATTTTTTCAATATCGTTGACTGTGGCATTAACAATTTTTTCAATACTGTTATATCCCTCTACAGCAAGTAACTGGGCAATCATATCCTCTAAGTCTAATTTTTCGGCAAAAAGTGCTGTTACTTGTTTGAATTCCTCTTGACGCCTATCCGCATCTTCTTTTTCCGTTAAAATATCAATCTCTAAACCAGTTAAAATAGAGGCTAATTTAACATTTTGACCTCTTCTACCTATAGCAATACTTAATTGATCTTCCGGTAAAACAATTTCTACACGATTGGAATCTTCAAACTCGTTAACTTTAGCTACTTGAGCAGGGGATATGGCGCGTTGAACAAAAAGGGATTTTAGCTCAGACCAATTCACAATATCAATTTTTTCACCCTGCAATTCGTTCACAATTGCTTGGACCCTAGATCCTCTCATTCCAACACAGGCTCCGACAGGGTCTATAGATTTATCATTGGCTCTAACAGTTATTTTACCTCTGCTACCTGGATCTCTTGCAACTGATAAAATTTCAATTTGACCCTCATATATTTCTGGTACTTCTTGGACAAAAAGTTTTGCCATAAACTGGGGATGAGTTCTTGAAAGGAAAATTTGATGTCCTTTTGATTCTTCTTTGATATCAAAAAAATAAGCTCTGATACGATCGCCTGTCTTAAAATTTTCTCTTGGAATTAATTCATCTTTACGAAGAAAACCTTCAGCCTTTCCAAGATCAACAATAATATTATTAAATTCAATTCTTTTAACTATTCCTGAAAGAATTTCACCTACACGGTCTTTGAAGTCATTGAACTGTCTTCGTTTTTCTGCTTCACGGACACGGGAGTATATTACTTGTCGTGCCATATTAGCAGTTACTCTTCCAAAATTTACTGCAGGAAGAGGGATGTGAACTTGACCTCCGATTTCTACATTTTCATCATACTTTTTAGCATGATCTAGAAGAATTTGATTAGCTTGGAGAACGGGGTCTATAGTCTCAACTACATCTTTAATATGTGAGAGGGCAATGTTTCCAGTGAAACGATCAATAACAGCTTTAATGTTATTATCCATTCCATATTTTGATTTTCCAATTATTTCAAAAGACTCTTCAAGAGCCTCCATTACTATGTCTTGTTCGATGCCTTTCTCTTGAGAGACAATTTCTGCAACTTTTAAAATTTCTGTGTTATTTAGCATTATGTTTTCTGGTTAAAAAAAAAGGCGGGACAACCCACCTCCTCCTTGTTGGTTAATAATTTTTAAGAACGCTAAAATAGAATAGTTTATGATTTTTGTCTAAGGCTTTTTTTTCAAATTTCGTATTTAAAGCATTGAATTCATTATATTTCCAAGAATCTGGGCCTATATCTTTAATTATATAGTTAAATTGATTCATTAATATTAGTGCTTCAAGAAAATAATCTGAGTGGTCCGTGGCGAAATGAATGAAGCCTTTTTTTTTCAATTTCTTTGAAAGGTCTTCTATTAGTGGGGCATTAAAAGTTCTTCTTTTTTTATGTCTATTTTTTGGCCAAGGGTCTGGAAAAAAAACCCTGATACCATTAAAATAATTATTTGGGATAAAAGGAAGGATGTCTTGTATATTTAAATGAAAAACTAATAAATTTTTTAATTTATTATCAATAGAATTTCTAATAGCTCTCAAGACACCATCAGCAAAAATATCACATCCTATAAAATTAGTTTGAGGATTATTTTTGGCATCTTCGCTGATCTTTTCTCCATCGCCAATGCCTATTTCTAATACTCGAGGTGTTTTGATATTTTTAAATATAGAAGTTGAGGGAAGAAGTAATTTATCTTGGAGATACTCCAATCTGGCAAAAGATTTTCCTTTTTTTCTTCCAAAGTATTTATTTTTTGATTCGAACATAGAAAAAGCTACCTCCAAAGATTAAAAATAGAAGAAGCATAATAATATTTAGAGTTGATGGACAGAAAGTGGTTGATTGATTGATTGGATAATTGTAATAGAGAAAATCTTTTTTATCATTTGAAATACTTTCAATAATATTTCCCTTTTTGTCAATAATTGCAGAAATTCCTGAAGGTGTAGATCTGACTAAAGTTTTACCGAACTCAACGCTCCTCAATAAAGAATTAGCTAAATGCTGTTGTGGTCCGTACCACTTACCAAACCATGAATCATTTGATATTTGTAAAACTAAGTTAGATTGACATATATTTTTATTAATATGCTTATAGTAAAAAATGGACTCAAAACAAATCATAGGTACTGCCTTAATATTTTTTGGTAAGTTTATGAGAGATTGGCCATCTCCTGGGATATAATTCATACCTAAGTTTAGAAAACGACTCAAAAGTGGTTTAACCCAAGGTACATACTCGCCAAATAAAACGAGTTTTTGTTTATCATAATGTTGATTAATTTTGCCTTGATGGTCTATGACAAAAAAGCGATTAAATAATTGATTATTTTCAATAGCACTGGAGCCTACTATCAATTTTTGATCTTTATCTAAAATACCCCCTAATCTGCTTAAAAGTCCGGGTCTATTATTCAAATCAATAGGCAAAGATCCTTCAGGCCAAATAATTAAATCAACATTGGAGGTTTTGCCGAGAGCAAGAAGTGTTAACTCTTCATATTTTTGAAAGTTGTCAAGAACATCAAAGTCAGTCAAGGACTCATATATGCTAGGTTGAATTAATAAAATGTCTAAAGAATTTTCTATATTTTTGACATTAGGTTTTTTTCCCAAAAAACCTGATAAAAAAATTACTAAAATAAGGAAACTAATACTAAACGATAATTTTTTTTTAAGTCTTATTAGTGAATAGAGCATTAAACCAATACCTAAATGAATAATTACTCCCAGACCATAGACTCCCACGAAGGGAAGAGATTTTAAGACCCATAAGTTTTTATAATAAATTATAGCAGAGGGATTCCAAGGAAAGCCGCCCATTAGAAATTCTTTTAAAAGTTCTACAATACTTAAACTTAAAGGAAGCAAGAAAAATTTTAATTGTGAGTTATGAAATATTTTTAAAACAATATTAATTACAGAAAAGCTTAAAAAAGAGATAAATGAAGCCAACAATAATATTAAGATAATGCCTAAAAATAAATAGCCTAGTCCCCCTGAATAAAAAGATTGAATTATCCAGCTTAAGCTAATGAAATTAATTATGAAAAAAAAAGTAAATATAATCTTCTTGGAAAAATTTACTTTAGCTGTGAGAGAAAATAAAAATAAGCTTAATCCTGCCCAATAAAATATAGAAACACCAAATGGAGGGAGAGAAAATAAAATTAAAATAGAACAAAATGATATTAAGAAAAAAGGTCTTAGAATTAAAAAATTCAAACTATTGGGGTTTTAGTCCATGAACAACTACTTCAAGAATTTTTCTAGAAGAAACTTTGTGTATGGTAAAAGAAAGTTTTTTATTAATTGTAAATTTTTCTTTTTTCTTAGGGATGCGCCCTGCTAAATTAAAGATAATTCCCCCTATTGTTCCTACATCTTCTTTTAAATCTTCAGGAATGAGTACATCAAACTCTCTCTCAAAATCATCTACGAGCATTGCTGCATCCATAATTAAATTTTTATTACTCTGGCGATAAAGAGGAGCTTCCTCTGAGTCATGCTCGTCTTCTATCTCACCCACTATTTCCTCAACAAGATCTTCAATGGTCACTAAACCTGCTACACTATTAAATTCATCCATGACAATGGCTAGGTGGATATTTTGTTTTTTCATTTTCTGTAGGAGGTTAAAGACAGGAGTTGCAGAGGGAATATAGATAACCTCTCTTAAAAGACTCTTAATATTGAGTGATTTATTATTGATTTTCTTGAAGATATCCTTGATATGGACCATACCCAGACAGTTTTCTAAATCTTCATTTACAACAGGCATTCTAGAATGGGCCTCTTTATTAATTATTTTTATAAGGTTAATTTTATCAATTTTTTGATCAAGATAGATAATCTCGCCTCTTGGTACCATGACATCATCCACAGTCTTTTTGTGTACTTTTAAGAGATTATTAAATATTTTCTTTTCTTCATTCTTAGCAATTCCAGAGCTGTCCGAATTCGAAGATATTAAGTCAATAATTTGTTTTTTGAACTTGTCTTCTTGAATTAAGTCTTTGACAAGTTTGATAGCAAGATTTTTTTTAATCTTCATGTACGGGTTTTAATCCTATAAATTTCATAAACATATTTTCTAGAAATCTCATATTACTTCTTGATTGTCTATCATAGTGCGAATATCCAAATAAGTGAAGTAAACCGTGGCTCACTAACATAAAAAAACTTTGTGAATTAATAGTATTATTTTTGTTAAAAATGTAGCTATCGGCAATAGCAATATCACCTGAGGCTATTTCATCAGAAAAGGATAATACATCTGTGACCTTATTTTTTTTTCTAAATTCTTTATTCAAAGATTTTATTTCATCATTAGAGACAATTTTAATTGTAATTGAGGTTTGGTTTTCATTTAAATGAAGTGGTTGAAAATATTCAGATAGTTTTTTCAGTCTTCCTTTAGAATTATTGAGAAATTTTTTAAGTTGGCTGTTACCAATAAATTCTATAACAAATTTTTTATTTTTAATTTTCAAATTTACTTATCGTATGCGTTTATAATTTTTTCCACTAAAGTATGACGGCAGACATCACTACTATTTAAATGAACAAAGCCAATATCTTTTACTTTTTCTAATTTTTCCATGGCATCTTGCATGCCACTCTTAGCATTATGAGGTAAATCTTTTTGGCTCAGGTCTCCTGTAATAACCATTTTAGAATTTTGTCCTAATCTTGTAAGAAACATTTTCATTTGAGTAGAAAGAGTATTTTGTGCTTCATCAAGAATGATGAAAGATTTATTTAATGTTCTCCCTCTCATAAATGCTAAAGGAGCTATTTCTATTAAATTATTCATCATTTTTCGGTCTATTTCCTCTACAGGCATCATTTCATAGAGCGCGTCATATAAAGGACGAAGATAAGGATCAATTTTTTCTTTCATATCTCCAGGAAGGAATCCTAATCTCTCCCCTGCCTCCACTGCTGGTCTTGATAGAATTAATCTATTAATTTTGCCCTCTACAAAAAGACTTACGGCATAAGCCACAGCTAAATAAGTTTTTCCAGTACCGGCAGGTCCTACAGCAAAAACAATATCCTTAGATCTCATCAGTTTTAAGAAAATTTCTTGATTCTTGGTTTTAGGGTAAATTGTTTTTAATTTAGTGGTAATTTGATATTTCTGATCTTGTTCAATTTGTTCTTTAATATAAGCAGGCTTAGCTAAATCAATATTATTTTCAATTTCTTCTGCAGAGATATCTTTGTTTTTTAACTTCACGTATAAACCCTGAATAACATAATAGGCTTTTTCAACAGGATCTCTACTTCCTTTAATAGAGAGAAAGTTTCCTCGAGTATAAAGCTTTACCTTAAATTTATCCTCTAAGACTTTTAAGTTTTTATCATGGTAGCCAAATAAGCTTGATAGAAATTGATTATCATCAAACTCTAATTGTTTTTGATGGGAAGAAATATTAGCCGTAGCCATTAAGCTCTTTCACCTATAAGTGAATGCATTTTAACAGCTTTGATTTGAACTGGAATAATTTGGCCAATATGATTTTCTTCTCCTTCAAGAGCAACGCTTTGGTTAAACTCCGATTTTCCTTTTATCTGTCCTTCAAGTTTACCAGCACCATCAATTAAAACTTTGACAGTTTTTGTAATAAAATTTCTATTGTATTCCATTTGTTGCTCATCCAACAGCTCTTGCGTAATAGCAAGCCTTTCATCAAGTATGTCCTTATTGATTTCCTCTTTGTTTGCAGCGGGTGTTCCCGGACGAGGACTATATTTAAAAGAATATGAATTCATGTATTTTATACGTCTAATTAGATCAAGTGT
>CABXVZ010000008.1 GCA_902515765.1 uncultured Alphaproteobacteria bacterium
TACAATGAACTCAGGTCTTGAGTCATCTGCTTCTCTAGGCGCACTAATGCACGTTGGTCAGCCTGAATATCTTGCTGGTCAATCAGCTGGTGCGAGAGCAAAAGCAGAAGGCGCTACTAAAGCTCTTTGTATGATTCAAGAAGCTTACAACACTGCTTTAACAGATAGATGTGGTGGTTATGCCGAAGCTGTTCCTACTGAATTGGTAGATAGCTCAAATGACCCAGCTACTATCCCAACAAGAGCTGCTGCTGGTTTACAAGCTAACCCAGATGTTGATGCAGTTCTATCAGTTGGCCCACACGTATGTGTTGGTGTTCAGCAAGCAATCGATGAATTAGGTATGTCCGTTCACCATTCTTGTTTTGACTTAAGCCCACCAGTTATGGACTTAATCAACGAGGGTAAAGTTGCTTTCACAATTGATCAGCAACAACGTTTACAAGGTTATATGCCTATTATCGTAATGAGTTTATACAACAATGGCGCTGGTCTCCTACCAGGTGCTAACATTCCTTCAGGTCCAGGATTTGTTGATAAATCAAACGCATCTTCAGTTGCTGCTTTAGCAGGTGTTGATAGATAATATTAATATTTAAATCATTAAGTGGGCATTTTTCTGCCCACTTTATTTTCAAAAAGTTTTAAAAAGATAAATTGTAAATAACAAATCTATGGTAACTTCATCAACTCCCCAAAGACAAGAGTCAGATAGACACCAAAAGAAAACTTGGCTTAATACATTAATTTCTAGACCCGAAGTTGGCCCGATTGGTGTGATGCTTCTACTCTTTGGCATGCTAGGGTATTTTTCCATCCCAGCTGGTGAAATGTCCTGGAACCCTTTTACGGGAGAGGGTTTTAATGCTTTAGGTATAAGAAATTTTCTAAGAGTTATTTCCCAATTGGGAATCATTGCAATTGGTGCAGGTTTATTAATTATTTCTGGGGAATTTGACTTATCTATTGGCTCGATGATTGGCTTTGCTGGAGCTTGTATGGCCATGATTTTAAGATGGGGTTTCTCTGTCATCATTCCTTATTTTTCTTTTGACGGCGGTTTTCATATTGAATTTTATACCTTATTTCACTTGTCTGATGTCTCGCCTATAATTGCAATTCTTATCACATTATGTTTCACACTTTTCTTTGGCTGGATCCAGGGAACCATTGTAGTTAAATCTGGTTTACCATCTTTTATCGTAACTCTTGGTGGTCTCTTTTTCTTAAGAGGGTTGACGGAGGTGTCACTTCGTTCATTTAATCATAGAGCTGATCAAGCAAAAGGAGCAACAACAGTTACAGAAATACCTGATATAAAAAATATTGTAAGCGTTCCAGGCCACGGTGAAATGGTGAGAGAAAAAGCAAAGGCACTTCCTGAGGCAGATTTAGTTTCAATCGCCCAAAATATACCTACTGATACTGTTTCCACAATTACAGAAAGACTAGAATATACCTATCAAAGAGTAGCCGATGCAAAAACAGAAATTTTAATTAAAAAAGGAACCAAACCACTTCAAGAAGCTCTAGCTAACGCTCAACAATCGGGTAATGATTATATGGTGGGAGTGATACAAGAAAAAATTGCTAACTTTAAAATTGATCCTTCGGTTGCTAAGACTGTAACCGATGTAGATGTTGCTAGAGTATATATTGACTCTCTTTACTCATCTCAACCTGTAGCAAACTTTTTTGGTGGTAATATTTTAGAGCCAATTTTTAATTGGTTATATTTTCCTATTGACTGGAACACCAATAACTTTGGCAATCAATTTGCACCAGGTCTTTATTCCTGTGTGATGATTTGGTTAATTATAGCCCTTGTCTGCTACGTTGTTCTTAGTAGAACTCAGGCAGGAAACTGGATTTACTCTACGGGAGGAAATCTTAATGCTGCAAAGGCAAATGGAGTACCTACCGATAAAGTCAAAGTATCTTTGTTTATGTTCTCAGCATTTTGTGCAACTGTCTTTGCAACTTGCCAGGTCTTTGAAGTTAACACTGCTGATGCGGCGAAAGGAAATTTGAAAGAACTTGAAGCCATTGCAGCTGCCGTTATTGGAGGAGTTGTCCTGACGGGTGGCTTTGGCACTATTCTTGGAATTTGTGTTGGAGCTTTTATATTTGGAATAGCTAAAGAAGCATTCTTTTACATCCCAGGTATTGATGGTTCGTTTTATCGTGTCTTCTTAGGGCTTGTCATTATTGCATCTGCTCTAACCAATGAGAATATTCGAAAACGAATTATAGGAAGCATATAACCATGCCAGATAACCAAAATCCATTTATTGAAATCACAGATTTAGTAAAGAAATTCGGTACTTTTACTGCTCTCAATGGTGTTTCTTTAAACGTTATGCCCGGTGAAGTGCACGCTCTTTTAGGTGACAACGGCGCGGGAAAATCAACTCTTATAAAAGTATTATCTGGAGTACATAAGCCCACTTCAGGAACAATTAAAGTTGATGGCAGTGAAGTCAAATTTGGATCTCCGAGAGAAGCAACTAGCGCTGGCATTGGAACTGTCTATCAAGATTTAGCACTTAATGCCTTAACTTCTGTTACTAGAAATTTCTTTTTAGGTAACGAATTAAAAAAAGGGCCTGGTCCACTTGGAATTTTAAATTTTAAAGATATGGATGAGATTACTATTTCTGAAATGGGAAAGATTGGTATCAATATTTCTGATCCTACTCAGTTAGTTGGTACAATGTCTGGTGGTCAAAGGCAAACTTTAGCCATCGCTAGAGCTATATATTTTGGAGCAAAGGTTTTAATTTTAGATGAACCCACATCTGCTCTTGGACAAAAACAACAAATGGAAGTTTTAAAGACTATTAAAAAAGTTCAACAATTGGGAAATATAGCAATCATTTTAATTACACATAACGAAATCCATGCCAGACTCATTGCAGATCGTTTTACTTTTCTAAGCCTTGGTGAAGTTATCGGTTCTGGTAAATCTTCAGAGCTTGGCGGAGATGATGTGAAGAGATTGATGGCTGGTGGTGCCCAAATAGGCGATCTCGCAAAAGAGCTAGAAGCAGTTTAATTTTAACTAATAAGAACTAGGGTTTGTGTCTTTATCAGACTCATCGTGATCTTGATTTGTTAACTCTTTAAATTTTTTTACATGAGCTCCAGCAGCTCCTGCAAGTAATCTAACATCATTGGTTATAGTTACTAAATCAAAACCCCACTCAGTAGCTTGAGCGGCATATTCTGGTGTGCCACAATGAAGACAAGCAACCTTTTCGTGCTTATGTGCTGCCTCTAATATTTTCTTTTTGGATTCAATCATCTCAGGTTCTTTTCTATCAAAACCAGGTACAAGCTTTCCTTGATTAAGGCCAATAGTTAAATCAGCCGTTCCAATATAGAGACCATCAAGTCCTGGAGTTGATGCTATCTCGTCCAGATTGTCAAATGCCTCTTGTGTTTCAATCATAGCTAGACAAAATGTTCCTTCATTTGCTTCATAAAAATAATTAGAGCTAACTGAAAAATTTGCTCGAGTGGGCCCAAAACTTCTAATACCAACAGGGGGATATTTACAATCTTGAACTAGTTGTTCTGCCTGTTGACGAGTATTTATCATAGGACAGATAACTCCTAAAGCACCAGCATCCATAACTTTAGATATAACCGCATGATCTAAACTAGATACCCGACAAATCGGTGTCACTCCACTATTTCGTATGCTTTGCAACATAGTAAATAAGTCATTAAATCCAATCATACCATGTTGGAAGTCTATAGTTAAAGCGTCGTATCCTTGTTCAGACATTATCTCAGCAGTGAAAGTATTAGGAATAGATAAGAAGCTATTTAGAACAGTTTGTTTTTTTAACCATTTAGTTTTAACTATGTTGTTTATCATTTAAATATTAGTAGTGCTTATTATAGTAATAACAATTTATTATTAATCATTAATTGATTTCTTTTAATTATCAATGCTCTCCATTTTTCCAGATTGTATGGATTTGTATGCAGTCTCTGCAAGAACTAAAGCTTTTCGTCCATCTTCAAAGTCTACACTAGGATTAGTTTTATTTATAACCACCTCAGCAAAAGCAGTAATTTCATGCATATAGGCTTCTTGATATCTCTCTATAAAAAAATTAAGAAGTGGTGCTTGTTTATCAACATAATCAGCATTAAATTTTCTTACCTCATGAGGTTTCCTATTTTCACTGATAGTCATTCCTTCGCTACCAAAGAGTTCTACTCTTTGATCATATCCATAGGAAGCAGATCTGGAATTATTGATATGGCATTGTTTGCCAGATTTAGTTTCCATAATGATCATTAAGGTATCACTGTCATTTAATTCTGTCTTAATTTTGGGATTTATCAGAGCATTAGAGATTGCAAAAACCTTAATAGGCTCTTCACCTAGCATAAACCTAGCCAAATCAAAATCATGAATAGTCATATCTCTGAATTGACCACCAGAGCCTTGAAGGTACTCCCAACTGGGCAATCCTGGATCTCTAGAAGTAATAATGCATTGGTGAAGATCTCCAATTTCACCATCAATCAAAGACTGTTTTGCGGATTGATGACCAGGATCAAATCTTCTATTAAAACCTAACTGAATTGGAACAGTGTTACCCTTTAATCGATCCGCGCATTCATTAACAAGTTTAATATCTAAATCAATCGGCTTTTCACACAATACAGGTTTTTTGGCAGCAACAGATTTTTCAATAAACTCTATATGTGTATTAGTAGCTGATGAAATAAGAATGGCATCAATGTCTGGATTAGAAAAAATTTCTTGGTCATTGTTAACAGCTGGAACATTTAAATCTGTTGCAACTTTATTGGCAAATTCAGAATTGATATCATACACACAGCTTAATTGAGTCTTCTCATGAAGGGTAATATTTTTTGCATGCATTTGACCAATTCTGCCACAACCCAGCACTGCAATTCTAACTTTGTCCATTTGGAAATTTATAAACTACTTTAATTTCAAAAAAATAAAAAAGTTTTTAATTTGAAATAAATTTCAGTATGATCCATTTCATATAAAGTTTGGAGGAATTTAGTGAAAGCAAAATTAGGTATAGCACCAATAGCTTGGTCAAATGATGATTTGCCTGAATTAGGTGGTGAAACGACTTTAGAGACTTGTCTATCAGAATCAAAATTAGCTGGTTTTTCTGGAGTAGAAACTGGAGGTAAATTTCCTAAGAAATCCGAAGAACTAGGCCCCATTCTTAAAGATAATCAATTATATCTAGCCTCAGGATGGTATTCAGGCACCGTATTAACCAATGATTTAGAAAAAGAAAAAGATCAAGCATTTAATCAGTTAACCCTTTTTAAAGAACTAGGAGCATCTTGTTTGGCTTATGGGGAAACAGCAGGAACAATACAAAATGTTCGGCATGCACCTTTAAATACCAAAATAAAAATTCACCAAGAGGATTTTAAAGAATATGGGAAAAAATTAACTGCTTTTGCAGAGTATTGTGAAGAATTTAGTATGCCTATCTCTTTTCATCATCACATGGGAACTGCTATTGAAACAGAGGAAGAACTAGATAATTTAATGAATAATACTGGTGAGGCTGTTAAATTATTATTTGATACAGGGCACATGACCTTTGCTGGTGGAAACTCTTTAAATGTAATTAAAAAATATGCTCATAGAATAAACCATGTCCACACCAAAGATATAAGATCAGAAGTAATTAATACCTTAGATAAAAGTAAAGAGAGTTTTTTGGATGCAGTACTTAAGGGTGCATTTACTGTTCCAGGTGATGGCAATATAAACTTTAAAGAAGTAATTGAGGTTCTAGCTCAAAACAACTATGAGGGATGGTTTATTGTAGAGGCTGAACAAGATCCTGCTAAAGCCAATCCTTTTGAATATGCCAAGATTGGCAACAAGGAATTATTAGAATGTCTTAGTCTATATGGATATCAAATAGAAGAATACCTAGATGAATAGAATTGATGGAAAGTTTGCTTTAGTTACAGGTGGTACACAAGGACTTGGTGCAGCTATTGCTCGATGTTTTGCGGATAATGGTGCTGCAGGAATTGTTACTATTGGTAGAAATGAGAATAAAGGCATTGGAGTTGCTGAGAAAATCAAAAGTGATACAGGCTGCAATGTAATTTTTGTAAAGACTGATTTATCTGAAGTTAAACAATGTAGAAATGCTGTATCTATTGCAAAAAAAGAGTTTGGTAAATTGGATATACTTGTAAATGCTGCAGGCATTACGGACAGAGGCGATATAGTAAATACTTCGGAAGAGCTTTTTGATAAAATGATAGGGGTAAACGTAAAAGGCCCTTATTTTCTTATTCAAGATACAGTAAAGATTATGATTGAACAAAAAATTCAAGGATCAATTATCAATATAGGATCAGTATCCGCCTTGACAGGGCAGCCTTTTATTTCAGCATATAGTACATCTAAAGGCGCGCTTGCGACTTTGACGAGGAATACAGCATTTGCATTATTAAAAAATAAAATAAGAGTCAACCAATTAAATATTGGATGGATGGCTTCAGATGGCGAACATGATATTCAAACAAAATACCACGGGGCACCAGAAGACTGGTTAAAAGAAGCTGGTAAATCTCAGCCTTTTAAGAGGCTCCTTGATCCTAAAGAAGTAGCCAAGGCAGTCACATTTTTAGCTTCAGATGACTCTGGTATGATGACAGGATCGGTTGTCAACTTTGATCAATCTGTCTGGGGAGGTTATCCATTTTCTCCACCCGTTCCTGAAGATAAAATTAATTTAGATAAATAAAAAGTGAATATATTAGAAATTGATAATATTGGAGTAGGCGGCAAAATTGTTACTGAAGTATAAATACAGAACTGCTATAAATAAAATATGAAAATCACAGAGTCAAAACTTTATAGAGACAAATGCTATATTAATGGAGAGTGGATTGAGGCAGACTCCCGTGAAACAATTTCTGTCAACAACCCTGCAAATTTAGAGGAAATTGGAACAGTTCCAAAATGCGAAACAGCTGAAACTAAAAGAGCTATAGAAGCTGCAAACGAAGCATGGCCAGAGTGGAGAGCAAAATCAGCTAGACAACGATCTGATATCCTCCGTAAATGGTTTAATTTAATGATTGATAATAAAGAAGAATTAGCCCAAATAATGACAATTGAACAAGGGAAACCTATTAATGAATCCAGAGGTGAAATTGGCTATGGAGCTTCATTTGTAGAATGGTTTTCTGAAGAAGCAAAAAGAATATATGGCGATACTATTCCTGACCCTCTAACCGACCGAAGAATAATAGTTTTAAAACAACCTGTTGGAGTAGTAGCATCTATTACTCCTTGGAATTTCCCTAACGCCATGATTACAAGAAAATGTGCTCCAGCATTAGCTGTAGGATGCCCCGTAGTAATCAAACCTGCAAGTCAAACTCCTTTTTCAGCTCTAGCCTTGGCTGTGTTAGCCGAAGAAGCGGGTTTTCCTAAAGGAACCTTAAATGTTATTACAGGAAAAGCATCAGCTATTGGAGATGAATTAGCCTCAAACCCAATTGTTAGAAAATTATCATTTACAGGATCAACTGAAATTGGAAAAATTTTATTACAAAAATGTGCAGGCACTGTCAAAAAAGTTTCAATGGAATTAGGTGGCCATGCTCCCTTCATTGTTTTTGACGATGCCAACATTGAGGATGCTGTAACTGGTGCAATGCAAAGTAAATTTAGAAATACAGGTCAAACATGTGTCTGTGCAAATCGTATTTATGTTCAAGAAAAAGTTCATGAGGAATTTTGTAAAAAGTTTGTAGATGCTGTTTCCAAAATGAAAGTAGGAGATGGATTAAATGAAGAAAATTCTTCAGGCCCCATGATCGATGAACACTCTTTAAGTAAAGTGGAAGAACACGTTGAGGATGCAGTTGCCCTTGGAGCAAAAGTTGCAATAGGTGGCTCAAAGCATTCCCTTGGATTAAACTTTTATCAACCAACTATCCTGACAGATGTAACTCCTCAAGCAAAAATTACTACAGAAGAAACCTTTGGTCCTGTGGCTCCTGTTTATAAATTCAAAGATGAAAAAGAAGTCATCGATTTGGCAAACAATTCTCCTTATGGACTAGCTTCTTACTTTTACTCTCGAGATATAGGTAGAATTTGGAGGGTTTCAGAGGCACTTGAATATGGCATGGTTGGTGTTAATACAGGCTTAACCTCAAAAGCTGAAGCTCCTTTTGGAGGAATAAAAGAGTCTGGTCTTGGAAGAGAAGGCTCAAAGTATGGTATTGATGATTTTATTGAAATCAAATACGTCAATATGTGCGGCCTAGATAAATAAATTTCTCATATGAACAAGGTTTTCAATGTTGGATTAATTGGATGTGGGCATATATCTGAAACATATTTTCGTGGTCATGATTACTTTAATAATTTTAAAATAGTCAAATGTGCAGATATTAATCTAGAAAATGCGAAAAAATGTGCTGATACCTATGGAATTACTTCATGTTCTGTCGAAGAGTTATTAAATGACCCAGAGATTGAAATCATTTTAAATTTAACAATACCTAGAGCTCACTATGAAGTTGCCAAAAAATCTCTCGAAAATGGAAAGCACGTTTATAGTGAAAAACCAATGGCTGTCAATTTCTCAGAGGGAGAGGAGCTACTAGCTTTATCAAAATCTAAAGGCTTATATATCGGAAATGCTCCTGATACATTTTTAGGAGGAGGTATTCAAAAATCCATAGATTTAATTAATAAAAATAAAATAGGCAATGTTAGACTTGGAAGTGCAATCTTTGCTTATCCAGGAGTTCAATCCTATCATCCCAATCCAGAGCCTTGGTTTGCCAATAATGAAGGTGGCCCCGTAATGGATATGGGACCATACTATCTTACTGCTTTAGTAAATCTACTAGGCCCAGCTAAAAGTGTTCATGGCATCTCTACTAAAGTATTTGAAAAAAGAGTCATTGGCATAGGCCCTAAAAAAGACCAAGAATTTTCTGTTGAATGCCCTACAAGTTATTTGGTTAATTTAGAGTTTCATAACCAAGCTTTAATACAAATTACCCTTTCGTTTGATGTCGTAGCACACCAACGTAATCACATAGAGCTCTATGGAGATAGAGGCTCAATGATAGTTCCAGACCCAAATATGTTTGGAGGCTCAGTAATGACAACTAATGATGACTCTGGAGTATGGGAAGAACACAAAACAAACGATCTTCCTTTAGGCAGAATTAATATTACTTCTCAAAGCGGAAGAGCCAATGAGTCTCCCACAAATGCAAATTATCGGGGAGTGGGTCTTGCTGAAATGGCATATTGTATTGAAAATGGCTTATATCATAGGTGTAATGGAGAATTATCTTTGCATGTTCTAGATATTATTAAATCTACAATGAAAGCAGCAGACTCAAAAATACCTCAGGAAATTAAAACTACCTGTCAAAAAGCTGAACACTTTTCGCTAGAAGAAATACAAAAAATTCTTAAGTAATATTGATATTTCCTCTAGACTAAATTTTTCCAATGAAATTAGATAAATCAAAAAAAATATTAGTAATTGGTAGAGCAGGTATGGATATTTATCCTGAACCTCCTGGTACCAAGATATTCGATGTTCAAGAATTTTCTACTCACTTAGGTGGATCTGCTGCCAATACTTGTGTGGCCTTATCAAAGCTAGGTGTGAGTTCAGACCTTGTTACCTGTATTTCAGACGATGCTATCGGTGAATACATTTTTAAAAAATTAGAAGATTTTAATGTAGGCAGTAATCTTTGTAGGAGAGTTGATAAAAAGTTTCAAACTCAAGTAGCTGTTGTAGAAACTATTCTTAAAAATAACCAATCAATTTTATACAGAAATAATTCTTGTGATTTGCAGTTAGACAAGGAAGATATAGACAAGATTAATTTTCAAGATTATTCAGCTGTATTTATTTCTGGCACAGCATTGTCATCTAGCCCATCGAGGGAGGCAGTCTTTTATGCTGCTGAAAAAGCATCCACACTGAGTATTCCCTTAATAATGGATATGGATTATAGAGCTTATAATTGGGAGTCTGATGAAATTAAATCCAATATTTATAAAAAAATTATGAAGGAAATGGACATCATTATAGGCAATGACCTAGAATTCAATATTGCAAATAACTCTAATGATGGTTTGCAACTAGCTAAAGACTTTATAAATGAGAAGCCCTCAATTATAATCTACAAGATGGGTGAAAAAGGATCGCAAGTTTTTACTAAAGAAAAGGAATTAAATTTTGGAATATTTAAGGTCGAAGCTATTAAACCCACTGGAGCAGGTGATGCTTTTAACGGTGGTTTTATTAGCTCTCTCTTTCAGGGATTTTCCCTAGAGGATTCAATGAAAAGAGGCTCGGCAAATGCAGCTATTGTGGTAACCAAAGTGGGCTGCTCCTCAGCAATGCCAGACAGTAATGAACTAGAAAAATTTATTAATCAACAAACAATGGAGATATAGATGCATATACCATACTCAGACAACAAGAATATCGCTTTATTTGGGGAGCAAAATGAAACTGTTCCTTTGGTTTACTTTAATATTATCAATTTAAAAAAAGGGGAAAGCTATAGTTATCAACTTCCTCAACATGAGACTAGCGTGGTGCCTGCTACAGGTTTAGTGGAGTTGACAGTTGATGGAAATAAACTTGGCCAAATTGGAACTAGAAATACTGATGTTTGGGATGGCGAACCCGAGGGCAGTTATATACCTACTAACTCTGAATGCACAATTACTTGCCTTTCAGACAGTGCCGAGTGTTTTATTGCCGGTGGTATTTATGAAAAGAAATTAGAGGCATTTTTAGTTCCCCAAAAAGAAATTGATATGGTTCAGTATGGATCAGATGATACAAAAACTCATCGAAAAATTAAACATATCTTAGGAGCAAAACAGCATGAACAAGTTGGAAGATTGCTTGTCAATGAGCTCTACACTGTGGGAGCAGGAGGTTGGTCAGGCTTCCCTCCACATAAACATGATACAAACAGACTTCCTGATGAGACTCGACATGATGAAGTCTATAATTACCGCTTCAAACCAGGACATGGATTTGGAGTCCAAGTGATGCAATACGAAGAGGATAAAGAAGGTTTTGGTTATCAGTTATTTAACGGATCAACTATAGCCATAGACAAGGGTTATCATCCTTGTGTTGTAGCTCCCGGATATGAAATGTACTATTTTACTATCTTAGTAGGTCTTTCACAGAGATCTCTTATCCAATATTTTCAAAAAACACATGCCTATCAACTAGAAACAATTCCTGGAATTAAGGATATGATTGCCAAGTATAAATGACCGTCGCCACACTTTCTGATGTTTTACAAAAAGCAAAAAAAGATAAATATGCAGTTGCCGGACTAGTTGTTCTAGGTTGGGAAGATGCCAGATGTTATGCAGAAGTAGCAGAAGATTTAAATTTACCTGTAATTTTACAAGCGGGCCCTGGCTGTAGAGCCAACACTCCGGTGCCAATACTAGGTAAGATGTTTAGATATTTAGCAGACCAATCAAGCTGTCCAGTTGTATGCCACTTAGATCATGGCTATACAAAAGAAGAATGTATGGAGGGAATAGATAGTGGATTTACCTCAATTATGTTTGACGGTTCTAAACTTTCTCTAAATGAAAATATAGAAAAAACCCATGAAATTGCTGAATTAGCTCATAAAACCAACATTTCAGTTGAAGGCGAAATAGGATTTGTTGGATACAGTGAAGGAGCAGAGTCTCAAAACACTGATCCAACACAAGCTAAACAATTTGCTGAATTATCTGGATGTGATGCCATGGCTATTAGTGCTGGCAACATACATTTACAAACAAACACATCATCTTCTATTGATTTAGAGGTGATTGAACAAATTGAAAAATTAACTGACGTTCCTTTAGTCTTGCACGGGAGTAGTGGAATTGATTATCCTTTAAGACGCAGTATCGCTAATAATACAAATGTTTGTAAATTCAACATTGGGACTGAACTCAGAAAAACATTTGGCGATACCCTCAGGGAAGAGATTACAAATGACCCTTCAATCTATGATAGGATTCAATTAATCAAATCTACATTACCTAAATTAAAAGAGACAACTAAAAAGGTATTGGAGAATATCTCTCAATTTAGTCATTAATGATTAAGTCTCACACAATAGAAAATAATTTTTTAAGAATTAAGATTTTAAATATGGGTGCAACTCTCTTTGAAGTATTTCATAAAAGAAAAAAAATAAATTTAATTTTAAATCTTGACAAAATTTCCTCATATAAAAATAACAGAAACTATCTTGGTGCAACTTGTGGAAGATATGCCAATAGAATTAAAAATGCACAATTCAGCATAAATCAAACTAAATATAGCTTAACTAAAAACGAAGGTAAAAATATCCTCCATGGAGGAAAGAAAGGATTTGACTCAAAAATTTGGGAAATTAAAGATTCTTCTAATTTGCATGTTACATATAACTATACTTCTCCTGATGGGGAAGAGGGATTTCCAGGTGAACTAAGGTCTACTTGTAAATATCTGCTTAAAGACAATAACCTTCATATACTTATGACAGCAAAGTCCTCAAAGACTACCCATGTAAACTTAGTAAATCATGCCTATTGGAACTTAGATAAAGTAAAAAAAAATATCTTTAATCATGAACTTTTCATAAACGCTGATTATTATTTAGAAAATGATAAAGACAATATTCCTACCGGAAAAAGATTGAGCGTTAAAAACGGACAATTTGATTATAGAAATATCTCAAATATTGGCGCTAAAATTGAAAAAAAAGGCTCTGGATTTGATGAAAATTACATCATAAAAAAAAATAGTAGTTTAGTTGCAAAACTCATTTCCCCTAGAAGCAAAATTCAATTGAGTCTATTTTCCGATCAACCCGGTGTTCAATTTTATTCTGGTCAATATTTAAGGTTTAAGTCACAGTCTAAAAAGTTAAGACCTTTTCAAGGTATGTGTTTGGAAACACAAAATTTTCCCAATTCTCCTAATAATAAGAAATTCCCTTCTTCTCTTATTAGTCCAGGGCAGACATATCGGCATAAAATGAAATTTAAGATTAGTGATATTTAAAATTATTATTCTGACTTAGCTCGAAGCTTCAAATTATTATTATCAAAAAATACCTGAGGAACACTGTATGCAAAATCAGATAGCAGGGACACTGAGCTTACTTGTAATTGACCACCATCTAATATGGGATCTATAAATTTTGTTATTTGAACATCATCATTTATATAGTTCCAATCAAAGGTAGCATGAATACCTCTATCTTTGATATCGTATAATTCAACAAACAAAACCGTGCCGTTTTTAAGAGTATACCTAACCTTCAAATCTGAAGAATTTGGTAAATTAGATCTTAGGATAAAACCATTATGTTGTAGGTCAGTTAGAGCACTATGTACTCCGCTAATCTTATCTTCGCTCAATTTAGAAAAACCAAGAGGGAGATTTGAATGCCTTAGTGAACTATCTTTTTCTTCAAGGTTAATCATATTTCGATTATAAATCTGTACAGTTTGAATTTGTGATTTTCCAATATTAAGTAAATCTGTAGGTGTCCAATAAAAACCTGAAACATCTGCAGTTAAATTAGTGTTAACCAAGTATGATTGTGATTCTTGTGTATTTTTTATATAGGATCCTGGGATATTGTAATTATAAGTTCCAATATCTAGATCATATAGCACTCTACCATCTGAGGATTTTAATATTAATCGCATCTTGTTATCGTCATCTAATCCTAATTTATAAAGTAGATCTGATCGATTAGTCTTAGCTTCTAATATTTTAGCTTCACGTAATTGAATAAAAAAACGACTTAAAAGCTCAGTATTAGCAGGAAAATTATAAGATGTTTTGATGAGCCATTGGCCTTCAATATCTTCAATAACTGATTTTCCCTGACTGTTTGAAAATTCTATATAGGCAATTTCTTGTAAAATTGACTCAAAGGTAGGAATTAAACTTTCTGATGGTAATTCAGATTCTGATGATTGTTCATCGAAATACATTCCTGAAGCTAGGACCAATGAACCGAAAGATATCAGAAGTAATATTTTTAAATTTTTAATAATCATGCTCTACTTTTTCTTTTTTTAATACCCAACTGTCGTGGAATAATAAACATGAGTAAAATTAAAAGGATAGGAATTAAAAATGTATTTAAAATATTAATTTGATTGGCTAGCCTATCTATATTCTTGCTCAAATTTCTTCTAACCTCTCTTAATTGTTGACGTTTTCTTTCTACCTCTAATTGAAAATCAGCAAGTTCCATTAATTGTTTATCTGTTAAATTAACTGACTCAGCATCTCTTCCCCCAGACAAATTTTGTATTTTTACTAAAGTCTCATCTAGTTGTGCTTGTAATTCTTGCTCTTGTCCTAAGTATTTTTGTTCTGCTTCTGCTTGAAGTTTTTGAACAACTACAAAAGGTCTAAACGGGGCTTCTTTGTTTCGCAAATCAATAAACTCGTCATAACCTGTCATGGAATCTAAAACGTTAGTAACGAGAGTTCCATTATCTGATGTAGCCTCAATGACATTAGTATCTAGGAACTTTTGTATTCTAGCCCAAAAAGCATTTCTAATAAAATCTGCATCACTAAATAGAACAACATTGATTTCCTTAACCGAACTATAAATATGATCTTCTCTTATAAATTCAAATTCGTTAAAGCTACTAGATGTTTTACCGCTTAATTTTACCCCAAAGTCATATGTAATACCGGTCGGCTTAAAATTGTTAATTAATTTTATAGGATCGTGAACTTCTCTCATTGGCAAGTCCATAGTGACTTCACTTGAAGATATTAAGGGAATATAAGAGATTTCACTTTCTTCATTTAAAGGTGCTAATCCCCCAGCAGACACCAATCTGATTAGAGATAGGCCATTACCTATTTCCTCAGATTGATTAATAAACTGGCCCCTGACCTCAGGCCAGTTGAGTTTAAGAATTGTTTGTAAAGAGGTATTGTCAGAGATGTTTTGCTGGGTTTGAAGCCTTGTTGCTTGGGCTCCATCAAGGATAACATTGCTATTATAGTTAATATTTAAAGTTTTTAAGATGTTAGTAAGATCAGATGTTTTGTTAGAGTGATCGTTTTTTTCAAAGAAGGGGTCTAGGAATATCACAGTTTCCCCACCCTCTAATATAAATTGCTCGATGGCATACTCCGTTTTATCTGTAATATCTGAGGGGTGATAGACGAATAAAAGATCAATATTCTCAAAACTTTCAACATCAGTATCTAAAAATTCAAAATCATAAAAATAACTTAATTCTTCAAGGATAGTGTATTCACCTTGGCCCAGTTGATTATTGGGCATCATGGGAGGAGCAGTGTCTACCCAAGATAAAAACCCAATCATAGGTTTTTTAGATCTATTGAGCTTGTAGACAATATCAGTTAACTGTTTTTCTAGAGTAGCCGCTTTAGAAGGATCAAAAAACGAAACAACCTCTATATCATCTGTTGTGTTGGAGGCTATCATGCCAAAGTAAATTTTAGATCCCTCCTGGTCAATGGGAAATCCTTGTATCCCATATCTGTTGACATAGTCTTCGTCATCAGAATAAGGCTCAGGTTCGATAAAACTCAATTCAATCTTACCTGATGCTAAGTCGGAATACCTATTTAACAATCCCTGTACTTGATTTGCATAATTTTGAATTATGGGGATATTTTTTGAGAGATTTCTACTATATACAAAATTAATTTTTATAGGCTCATCTATCTCATCAATTACACGTTTGGTTCCATTAGAAAGTGTAAAAGTTTTATTAGATGTAAAATCAATTCCTAGGTTAAAATTAATTTTTTGAGCTATATAATTAAAAGATAAAAATAAAATAACCGTACTAACAACAGATATTAAAAAATAATTTTTATTAAAGAATTTATTCATTATTCTCGATTTAAAAATTTAACAATTGTTAAATAGTTCCAAAGTGTAATAAAAGATAAAAAGAACATTAGCCCCTTTATAGAAAAGAAACCTGTTTGAATGCTTGAAAAATGTGTCAAAAAACTGAAGCTAGATATGAGCTCTACTATTTCGATTGGAAGAACTCCCGTAATGAAATTGACCATCAAAGGAAAGCCACTTATTGTAAAAAGAAAAGAAACTAAGATGGATAAAATAAAGGCAATTATTTGATTGTTGGTAAGAGAGGAGAAGAAAATTCCCAAAGAAACATAGGCACCAGCCATTAAGATAACACCCAAATATTGGCCAATTATAACAAGATTATCAGGATTTCCTAAATAGTTAACTGTTATCCAAATTGGAAAAGTTAAGATAATTGAGAATGTAACAAAAGCCCAAGTCGCAAAAAATTTACTTAGAACTATTTTCCATAAAGGAATTGGTAAAGTCATTAAAAGTTCAATTGTACCCAGTCTTTTCTCTTCAGACCAACTCTTCATAGTTACAGCTGAAATAAAAAAAATATAAACCCAAGGAATAAAGCTAAAAAATACTGTTAAGTCTGCTACACCTGATGAAAAAAAAGATCCAAAATAAAAAGTCAAGGACATAGAGGTTAAAATAAATATAGCTGTAAAAATGTATGCAACTGGAGTGATAAAATATAATTTTAATTCTCTTTTAATTAAAGCTAACATTAGCTGACCAGCTTTCTAAATTTTTCATCAAGGGACTTACCCAGTTTTCGTTTCAATTGAGTAGGGGTTCCCTCGAATACCTTTTCCCCATTATTAATAATAAGACATTTATTACAGACTTCTGGTACCTCATCGAGAATATGAGTAGATATTATAATTGCTTTTGTCTTAGAGAGATTTTTAATTAATTTGCGAACTTCAAATTTTTGAAGAGGGTCTAGGCCATCCGTAGGCTCATCTAAGATTAAAAGTTTTGGGTTGTGTATGAGTGCTTGAGCTATTCCCACTCTTCTCTTAAAACCCTTAGATAAAGTTTCGATAGGTACATCTTTAACCTCTTCTAACTGAAGATCACTGATAACTTTTTTAATAGCTTTACTAGAATTTTTGATATTTCTAACTTGGCAAACATAATCCAGATATAGATAAGGTGAAAAATCCAAATACAAAGGTACACCCTCTGGTAAATACCCAATCATGGATTTAGTAAAAATAGGATCTTGCTCAATGTCTTTATTATTGATTAAAACTGTGCCCCCATCTGATCTTAGATATCCGGTAATTACTCTCATGGATGTAGTTTTTCCAGCACCATTAGGACCTAAAAAACCCATGACATCGCCAACTTTTACCTCAAAAGAGAGATGGTTTATGGCTTTAAATTCACCAAAATTTTTAGATATATCTTTTACAATTAACATTTTTAATAATATTTAGTTTAAAATCATAATATTTCAAGATTGAGAGCTATTGAATATTTGACAAATAGATCCACCCTACCAAGCAGACTTATAAATATCATATGCATCTTTTTCCGTTATTTCCTTTGGATTGTTAATTAATAGACGAGTCTGCTTCATTGCATCTTTTGCCATTGTCTCACAGGCTGTTTCGGGAATACCAACATCTCTTAGACGTTGTTCTAGGCCTAAATTTGAAGAGAGTTTAGATAAATTTTCTATAAAGTTTGAAGCTATATCCTGAGTACTTGTAGTCATATCTATTTCTGGGAAGATAATAGGGGCTATCTCGCTATAGAGTTTAGCCGCACTTTGATCTTTAATGTTAAATCTTAAAACATAAGGGAGGACTATTGCGTTTGATAAGCCATGCGGTACATGAAACGTTCCTCCAATAGGATAAGCCAAAGCATGAACCCCAGCTACAGGGGAGTTACCAAATGAGGCTCCTGCTAACATCGAACCCAGAAGCATATTAGATCGAGCTGTCACATCTTTCCCATTAGTTACGGCAGTCGTGATTGATTCACCTAAAAGATTTAAAGCCTCTTTAGCTAACATTTTAGAAATTAAATTATTATTCAAACTTTTTGAAGCATATGACTCTATAGCATGAACCATTGCGTCTATTCCAGTCGCTGCAGTTATATGGGGAGGAAGTCCCAAAGTTAGAAGGGGATCCATAATAGCTAAGTCAGGTAATATTAAAGGAGACGACACACCTTTTTTTTCTAAATCATCTTGAGTAATAATTGAGATGGGAGTTATCTCAGATCCAGTTCCAGAGGTAGTAGGGTAGAGAACTAAAGGTAATCTTGGACCTTTCGCATTAGCAACCCCCCAAGCCTCATGAATATTTTCACCTGAACCTAATAACAACGCTGTAAGTTTAGCAGTATCCATAGAGGAGCCACCGCCGAAACCAATAACTCCAGATGCTTTAAAATTTTTACCTTCTTCTACACATAGCATTAGTGTTTTTAGTGAGGGATCGGCTTCGACACTATCAAAAATTAAGAACTCAGAATTCACCTTCAAAGCCTTAATGGTATTGTCAATCAAACCTAATTTTACTAGGCCTGGATCGGTTACAAAGAGTATTTTAGATCCTAATTTTTTACATACCTCCTCAGCAGATTTCACAGATAAATCCTCACCAAATCGGATTCCCGGTGTGGTATTAAAATTGAACGATTGCATGCGAGCAATATAAATTATGTATCAATTTTTCCTATCAAAAACATCTTAAAATCAATAATTATAAAGACAAACCCACAATATTTTATAAATAAGACTTTCTTCTAATTCTTTATTTTTTATACTTAAATTATGTCTAAAGTAATTACCATTGCCCAACAAAAAGGTGGCTCTGGAAAGACAACAATAGCTGCTAATTTAGCTACGGTATTTTCCTTAAAAAATAATTTCTCGACAACTCTCCTAGATACAGATCCGCAAGGAAGTTTGGGAAAGTGGTTTATGACAAGGAAAGAAAAACTTAAAGATAAGAATACTCTTCAGTTTAAAACAGCGAGTCTTTGGGGAGCACAATACGAAGCTAAAACTTTAAAAGAAAAATGTGATATCGTCATAATTGACACTCCTCCAAAAATTGATGCAGATGGCAGACCCGCAATAGAGATAGCAGATTTAGTCCTTATTCCTATATCTCCTTCTCAGGTTGATTTTTGGGCAACAGAGTCAATTATAGAGTTAGCAAAAAGAGAAAAAAAAGAAATTCTAATTTTAATTAATCGAGCAAATGCTAAATCAAAACTAATAAAAGAGGCTGTAAAATTCGTAAAAGACATGGAAGTAAAAAAAGCTAAAACAATTTTAGGTAATAGGCAAATCTTTGTATCCTCAATGGGGCTAGGTTTAACCGTAGTAGAAAAACAAAGAACAGGTAAAGGATGTCTTGAAATGCTTTCCCTGGCAAAAGAAATAAAGTCTTTATTACAAATTTAATATTTAATAAAATTTATGATTGAAAATATTGAAAAAGAGCAACTTCAAGATATTTGTTCAGGGTTACTAAAAGGTTTTATTGAATGGGTTGATATGAATGATGGAGCTGAAAAGGCTATAATTTTGGATAGCGCATATCAATTTAAACTATCCATGCTCGAGCAAGATCATGTGACATTGCAAAAAAAATATTTTCTTTCATCCCAAGATCTCTCCGAAGAGGAGCTAATTATTCTCTTAAATCAATGGAAACAGACATTTTCTCAGTTAGTCAATTCTGATTTAGATAGGGTATCCAAGGACTCTTTCAAAATTTGGTTTTTAAGTTTAGCTTCTTCCACACTTCCAGCTCTAGAGGCAGATGGAAGAATATTATGGTCTAAATTGATCGAAGGTCTTGAGCATTGTAAAAATTTTACAATTGAGGATATTCCTTTCCCTCTCAACACAATTACAAAGAATTAAATTAATGTTATAATAAATTATGATTAGGATAGTTTTATTAATATTAAATATATTTTTTATATCTCCTTATTCATTCTCGATTGAACTTTTTGGATACAAACTCTATGAAGATATTAATAGATATCAAAATGATGGAGATATTAACTATAAAAAAAATATCATAGATAATATTGTAATTTATGAGGATCGTGTTCTCATTTCTAATAAATATCTTAATCTATACACAATAAAATCTACCAAGAATGGGAGTATTTTTGAAATACATGGTTCAAATAGAAAGTTAGATATGAGCCCCGTTGAATGTCTAGATGTGCAAAATAAATTCATTACATCTTTCGAAAAAAAAAACTTGGAACTATTTTTTACCAATGTACAACAATTCCCAAATAAGCTTCAAAGCAAAACAACCTGGGAGATTTATTTACAAGAAAAAAAAAATGATAATCAATTAATTTTTAGTGTCACCTGTGACTATAGTTTCAACAACAGAAGAATGGATATAATTTTAAGTGACATAAATTTTTTAAAAAAAGAGAATAAGGTTTTTGAAAATAAAATAGATGCTGATGAGCAAAAGTCTCAACAAAAGGTTATCGATACAAGTGGAATTTAAATTATTGAAATTTTGTTACTAACGATAACATATTAATAATTATATAAGATTTAATTTCAGATTTTAGTTGTTCGTAGGAGTTAGGAATTTTATCAGTTAGCTGCAAGGCAAAATCAATGATTTCATAAGCTTCTTCTTTATGCATATAAATCTCATTTGAGAGGTCTAGGGCTAATTTTTCTCTAATAATAAATAAAGCTGTAGATTTTTTTTGGAGTTTGCTTTTCAAGTTATTCTGATTTTTTTGGTTTTTTAAGTTTCATTTTAGTCCCACCAAGTTGCATACCACCCGAACCTTTACATAAACTTTTCTTTTCTTTATCGCACTTTTCTGCTTTTTTGGCAGGTTTCTTCTCCTCTTTGGCCTCAGAATTCTTCTCTTCTTTTTTTACTGTCGATTTTTTTTCTACTTGGGATGAGTCAGTAATATCTGTATTTTTTTGTTCAGTGCTTACTGTTCCAACTTGGATATTTGATAGCATTTCTATTATTTGATCTTGTTTGGATTGTTTCCCTTCTTGCTTTGTTCTCCATGACTTAGGTAGTTTAAGATCAACACAATTTTCTGATCCACAAAATAAAACATCACCTGTTTCATTGTCAAAAAGAAAGCCGCCGCAATTTTCTACTCCTTTTTGAGTACAATTAGGAATATGCATTTCATACTCAGCATTGAGATTTATAGGCATCAGAGCAATCATTGATACTAATAAATAAAAAAGTTTCATTTGTTTATAACTTATCATGTTTAATTGTTTTTCTAAATATTTATTCATATTTAAAACTTACCCCCGGCTTTGTGCTTTTCATAAAATCATTTTCTGAAATATTTTCTAGCCAAGCTTTGAGTTTTGGATTTTCAACTCCCCAATCAGCCGTGTAACGAAATGATGTGTAATCTAGAGCGCAAGCAATAGCTATTTGATCCATAGTTATTTCATTACTGAAAATTTCCTCAAATTTATTCTCAATCCAGCTTATAGATCTTAAAATCTTTTTTTCATATCTCTCAATGGCTTTTTTTCTTTGTTCTTCTTCAGAGATGGCTGACATTTCTATATATCGATTGACAGCATTCTCCATAATTCCATTAGTAACGCTAATCATAGTCATACAATCCCAATATCTATCTTTTGGATAAAGAGATTTTTCATTGGAGAGATTATCCAAGTATAGACAAATATTATCACTATCTGTAATTGCCTTACCTTCAGCAATAAGAGTCGGCACTTGCCTTAGAGGATTAAATTCATCAAGAAACCTTGATTTGTAAATATTTATTTTTTCTTCTTTATGCTCAATATTTAAAATAAGAGCGACAACCTTACATTTTCTTCCAAAGGGCGAAGTGGGACCATTATATAATATTAATTCACTGCTCATTTATTCTATTAAAATAGCTACCGTGCCTGGATCAACACCTTCTTGATCATTATGAATGTTGATTTCAATTATAGTACCACCAATAGGGGCATTGTGATTTACCTCTGATTTCATAACTTCCATTATAAAAAGAACATCTCCCTCATTCACGATATCACCAACGTTTACAAGTACTTTCCATATATTTCCAGGAACTGATGTTAAGACTTCAGTTGCCATTTTTTAAATAATACTTCCATGTGAGCATAATGATGTTTGAAGAGACCGCATTTCTTGAGACTCCTCAACAGAAATTTCTTTAAATTTGAATTTTTCGCTAGGTTTAGCCTGACCTAATTTCCAAAAAGAAGCAGAAGGAACAGTGTAGGGAACGATGAAGCCACCCATACTCGGGCCATCATTCACTAAAATAATAGGGGTCTGGCCTGCCAAATTAATACCACCTACCGGATACCCTTGATCAATAATATTTGATGGTTCGTATCCATGCTCAGGAGACTTATCTGTTGCTTTTTCAGTAAAAGTTAAAGGGGGTCCATCGAGTCTAAAACCTGTCCTATCGCTTCGTGCTTGCAGCTTCCATTCTGCTTGAAGAAAAGTCTTATAACCATTTTCATCTAACCAATCATCATTGGGGCCCCTCACAACTTCAATTTCCCACAACCCTGACTTGGTCATTTCTGGAATCGATTCACTTTTTATTCTTTTACCAACGACACCTTCAGATTTCTTTAAAGATATTTTTTGTCCCTCTTTAAGAGCATACCCATCAACACCTCCTACACCTGCTTTATGAAATGTAGATTTAGAACCCAACCAAGATTGAATATCAATACCACCAGAAAAAGCGATATAAGATCTAGCTCCACTTAAACAAAAATTTAATTCTAGAGTCTGTCCTGATTTTATTAATACACTCTCCCAAAGGGGAATTGATTGACCATCAATTTTAGGTTGCATATCAGCACCACAAATAGCAATTACATGCTCCGACTCAAATTTTAAAGTTGGACCAGTAAACTGACATTCAAGGGCACCTTCATTTGGATTATTTCCAACAAGTAAATTGGCCAGACGAAACGACCAACTGTCCATGGGTCCTGAAGGAGGAAAGCCTTGGTTTAAAAATCCAACTCGACCAGGATAATCTTGAACAGAGGTTTCTAATCCTTTTTTAATTACTTCAAACATTTCTTAAAATTTTTTTTGATAATCTAACTTAGATAACCATTTTTTATATTTTTTAATTGAAAATTTATGATCTTCCATGACATCAAAATTATAACTTCCTTCTTCTACTTTTCTTTCAATTGACTCAAACTCCTCATAGCTACAAGGATCAAATTTAATTCTATCTCCAGGTCTAAATAAACAAATACTATCCTTGAAAATATCAAATCTCTTTTTGGGGTCCCAGATGGGAACAGGAGTTCGACCAAAGATTTGGTAGCCCCCGGGTAGCTTATCAGGATATATAGCGGTGGATGAACCTCCCATACCAACTGTGCCTTTAGGAGTCCATGTTCTTGGAGGGTTATACTTAGGTGCGGTTAATTTACATCGAGGATCAAGCGGCATTGTAAATGGTAATCCAGGCCAAAACCCAAGCGATGCTACCCAATATTCTGTTCCAGAATGAACTCTGACGAAGTGGTCAACATTATCTAAATTATTTAACTCGACTATAAATTCAGGGTCTGATTTTTTAAAAGCAATTTTGGAGACATAATCGTTTACAGCTTCTTTCGTCCATTTATCAAGGTAGACAGTAGGAAATCTAAATAATCTACTTTCTACAACGACATCATCTGAGGATTTTAGATTTTTAACAAGTTGAGCAAGTTCTGTTTTCAAGTCATTAAACTTTATTTCATCAGGATTATAGTGAACTATCATTGAAGCAAAACAGGGAAGAGTTTCATAGACGCCTTTTATATTAGCAGTCTCAATAGCTTTAGCTAAACCTTGAGCTTTAAAATTAAGCTCTAAATTCATTACATTCCCAAATTCAACAAGGAGATATTTATCACCTCCCGGAAGGTATTTTGGTTCAGCATACTCTCCATGAAATATATTTGACTTAATATTATTAGTTTCGTGTATTTGAAGTTTAGGATAGCTTCCATCAGGATTAATATGTCTTTTAATAGAGGGTTTATGTATTTTTGGTTTGGAAGTTTTTAAATTATGAGGGTACATTTTTTTAAATGCAGAATAATCATCAATATTTTTTTGAGAAAAAAATAAAGCCTCCTCTTTTTTAAAGTCATTATTAACCAAGTTATTTTCAAGAAGGTCAAACTTACTTGTATCTTTATTTTGATAGGTAAATTTTAGTTTCTTAACTTCTTCTTTTTGGTAAGCATTTTTTTTAACAAGGGGATTTACATTCTCTGACAAATTAATTTTACCAAATAAATCGATATCTGATGTTTTATATTTTTGGACCATTTAATCTAAAAGTATTTAATTTTAATTTTATCTGTCTGATCTGATTTTTTTTTGAAATCGACTACTTTAATATTAGTAGGTTTTGAAGGAGCTTGAGTTACCTTAGCTGCAATAACTTTATCATCATCATTAGCCTGAATATTTTTTGTAGTAACATTTTGGCTTGAGAGAGATGTCTTTTTTGTATGACCAAACATTCCCTCTAAAATAATATTAGGATCAATATCTTCTTTTTCAAATGTTTCAAAAATACTTCCATCCCTAAAAACAAGCACGCGGTGACAAAGGCCAATAAATTCTTCTAGTTCACTTGAGAGAAATATCACTGTTCCTCCTTCATTTACAAAGATCCTTAAATGTTTGTAAAGATCCCTCTTGGCGCCTACATCAATACCTCTAGCTGGATCGTTAAGAATTAAAATTTTAGGTGTAGTTGTAAAAGCCCTGGCAATCATAACTTTTTGTTGATTACCGCCACTTAGTGAGGTTATGAGATTATTTTTAGGCCCAGTTTTTATGCTTAGTCTCTCAACTTCCCAATCAAAAATTCCATTTAATTCTATCCATTTAATAAAACCTAAAAATCCCCCTGAGGTTTTTGCCTGCTTGCCTTTATAAAGGGGAATAACCATATTTTCATAGATACTCATATTTGGAAATATTCCCTCTTTTTTTCTATCCCCTGAGACATACCCAATACCACTTTTTTTAGCTTCTAATAAGCTTTCAACTTTTTTAAATTCTTTTTTTGTTAATTCTCTTTCCTCATCAGATTGCTTAACAACTACTTCTCCACTTAAGGGTTGATCGATACCAGATAAAGCTTTTACAAAATTATCTTGCCCTTGTCCATCAAGGCCAGTCACCCCTAGTATTTCACCTTTTGGAAGTTCGAAATTTATTTCTTCACCATTCTCCCATACTTTTAAATTTTTGGATGATAAGACTATCTCATCAGTTTTAGAAAGAGGGGGTGCCGATCTATTTTCTGAAGCAGTCGAAAATTTTTTGTCTCCTGTCATTAGGCGGAGTAAGTTTTTTTCTGTTATTTCATCTCCAGCTAAAACTCCAACATCTTTCCCGTCTCTCATAACAGTTGCTCTATCGCTTATTCGGACTAATTCTGCAATTCGATGAGTTACAATAAATATTGCAGCACCCTGATCACGTAATGATCTCATTTTTGCAAAAAGCCTTTCTGTTGAATCGAAGTCTAAAGCAGCTGAAGATTCATCTAAGATTAAAACTTTTGGATTTCTTAAAAAAGCCCTTCCAATTGTGATCCAAGCCTTCATCCCTAAAGAAAGTTGGCTAGCAATAGTGTAGGGATCCACAAACTCACCAGCAAGCTCCAACATTATAGAGGCTGCTTTTTCAACTTTTTCTCTATGACTTAATTTTTTTCCAAAAAATGAGTCATATCCTATAAATAAATTTTCATAGACAGTTGCCTCTTCTGCAATCATAACTTCCTGGAACACTGTTGAAATTCCAACTTTTTGAGCCTCAATGGGAGAGTTAGGAGAATGACCCATTATTGAAACTTTTCCTTTATCTAATGGAAGAACTCCAGAAATTACTTTAGCTAAAGTGCTTTTACCGCATCCATTGCCGCCAACAATGGCGTGTATTTCACCAAAATTTGCTTTGAAATTAACTCCGTTTAGAGCTTTTGTAACGCCAAAAGATTTATCAGCATCCTGGACGTATATATCCCCTCCGGCTTTTGGAGAAGATAGCGCTTGATCTTCAGAAGCGCTATCTTGAATTTTTTCCTCATTCATTAATGACTGAGTACTAAATTAAAGGCTCACCATTATCAAAGAAGTTGTTTAGATAATCGTCACTTGCCCAGTTTTCGATTCCAACAGTTCTAAACTCACTAGAGTTTCTGTCACAATCTTCAGGTACAAATGATTGAATAGTTTCTACATCTTCTTCATATGGAGGCACAAGAATAGATTGTATCTTTAAACCTTGACCCTTCATTGTCTTTAAAAGAACGTTCATTGCAAATTCTGCGTCGTCCCCTGGAGGCCAAGCATAAACAGCTCTATCGATGAAATCAGGATTATTTCTCCAATAACAGAAAGCTCCAATCTCTCCACCTAGGGCCATTGGCACCATTGGTCTACCAGAAGATTCTAATGCATTTAAAGCACCAGACTCACCAGAAGATTGAACTGCAAATCCATCTACTTGAGTAGTATTTGCAGATAGCCATTTCTGAAGTTCTGCTTGAGCAATTTGTGGAGTCCACATATGTGCAATTTCAGCTACAACAGTAATGTCAGGATATTCTGCAAAACCTTTTAACATACCAGCATGCTGGGAGTCAGAGGCTGAAGCGCCTGGAATACCTTCCATGATAATAACGTTTCCTTCACCACCAATACTCTCGGCTAACCAAGAAGCAATATAGTAACCAGTTAAAGCATAATTAACTGAAGTACTGATTGCATATTCTGATGTCAAAAAACCAGTCATAGAAGCTGTTGGTACACCTTTACCATATGCATATTCAATAGTAGGGTTTAAAGCTACAGGGTTTGAACAACATACGATAAGTCCATCAACACCTTGGTCAACTAGTTGTCTCATTTGTTGAATTTGAACAGCATCTTTTAGGTTAGATTGAGTAACTACGATATCATTTAAGATACCTGCTTCCTTCATCTTTGGAAGGTAGTCACCGTATAATCTTTCCATAACACCTTTTCTCCAAAGGTTACCAGCATAAGAACTTGCGTATCCAATAGTCCATGGAAGAGGTCTATCACTTTTCCAATTTCTATAAACACTTTCACCCAAAGGCTGCATAGGATCCATAAAATCAGGATCATAAACATAGTCCCTAATGTCGGCAGGTATTTCATCTAGGATATCAGCATTTGAAGTTCCTGCGATACCGATGAAACTAATAGCAAAGATTGCGATAAATTTTCTTAACATTGCCATTTTATTCCTCCTTACTTATTTTTAAGTTTTAATAATAATACAGAACATTCAATTTAATTTATAAAAAACGTTCCAGTATGTGGATAAGAATTTAACAATAAATCTCTAATTTCTGTAAATTTATAGTGTAAGGAGGATGCTTGGTAGACCTAAATTGTGATATGGGTGAAGGATTTGGTATATATTCCTTTGCTGAAGACTCCGAAATAATGCCCTTCATAGATGCAGCCAACGTTGCTTGTGGATTTCATGCATCTGATCCTAATACAATGCGAAAAACTGTTGAATTGGCAAAAAAACATAATGTCAAAGTTGGTTCTCATCCCGCATATCCAGATTTAGTAGGTTTTGGCCGAAGACCTATGAAAATGCAAAGAGAAGAAATTAAAAACTTAGTTATGTATCAAACAGGGGCTCTGAAAGCTTATTTAGAAGAATTTAAGCTTCCCTTGAATCATATCAAACCCCACGGCTCTTTATATGGAGTGTCTGCCAAAGAAGAAGATGTAGCTCATGGAATAGCTGATGCTGCAGAAATTTTTGGAGTAGGCATTTTTGGAATGGTGAATACTTTTCATGAAAAGGTTTACAAAGAAAGAGGTATTAAATTTATAGCGGAGTTCTATTCGGACTTAGAATACGACGAGACAGGATATTTAGTTATTGCTAAAGGAAGAAATAAATATTACCCAGCAGATTTAGCTGTTGAGAGGTGTATGAGAGCTATTAAAGAGAATAAGGTTAAGACAGTTAATGATACAGATATTGATGTTGGATGTGAAACTATATGCGTTCATTCGGATACACCCAATGCCATTGAAATACTTCAAGCATTGAGAAAAAATATGTCTCAAAACAATCTCCCAAAAGAACCAAAAGATATAACTGATAAAAAAATGCCATATATAGTTTCCGATTAATGAAAAAAATTTTAATAGCCAACCGAGGAGAAATCGCAATTAGGATTATCAAGAGCTGCAAGGTACTCGGATATAAGTCCGTAGCTGTTTATTCAGATGCAGATAAAAATGCTAAGCATGTTAAAAGGGCTGATGAGGCTTTTCATATCGGGCCAAGTAAATCACAAGAAAGCTATCTTAATGCAGACAAGATAATAAAAGTTGCTATGGAGGCTAAAGTAGATGCTATACATCCAGGCTTTGGTTTTTTATCCGAAAATGATCAATTTGCTCAAAAAGTAATAGATAATCAAATTATATGGATTGGGCCTAAGCCAGAAACTATTCGATCAATGGGAAACAAGGATGTTGCAAGAGACCTAGCCCTTAAATCTCATGTTCCCATCTGTCCTGGACTTAATGAAATAGATAAATTGAGTAAGCAACATTTAAAAACCGAATGTGAAAAGATAGGATTTCCAATTTTAGTAAAATCTAGTGCCGGTGGTGGAGGCATTGGAATGAATATCGTAAGTAACTACGAAGACTTAGAAAAAGCTATAGAAAAAACTTCTACCTTAGCCAAAAAAGCATTTGGTGATGGGAGTATTTTTTTAGAAAAATTTATTACTAATGCCAGACATATCGAAATCCAAGTATTTGGTTTTGGTAAGAAGGGCTCTGTTCATTTATTTGAGAGAGATTGTTCAATGCAACGAAGGTATCAAAAAATAATTGAAGAGTCTCCAGCACCTAAAATCTCTAGAGACACTATAGATAATATGGCTTTATCGGCTATCAAATTAGCATCTTATGTAAATTACCAAGGTGCAGGAACAGTTGAATTTATTTATGATATGGATGAACAAAAATATTATTTTCTGGAAATGAATACACGTATTCAAGTAGAACACCCCGTAACAGAATTAGTTACAAATAACGATTTAATTTCTATGCAAATAAATTTTGCTTTTAATAGAAAAATCAAATTTTTAAATCAAGAAAAGATTTCTAGCTATGGCCACGCAATAGAGTGTCGAGTATATGCAGAGGATCCAGAAAAAAATTTTTTACCTTCTCCTGGAAAAATTTCAAAGATGATATTCCCTGATCCTCCAAATGGTATTCGTCTTGATTGGGGTTTTGAGGAAAATGAAGAAATAAGTTTTTATTATGATCCCATGATTGGAAAAATTATATCTCATGATTTAGTTAGAGAGGATGCCATCGATAAATTAATTGCATACTTAAAAAAAATTCAAATTAAAGGTATTAAAACGAATATCCCATTTTTAATTTCACTCTTGCAAGACAAAAACTTTCAAGAAGGCAATCATAATACAAAATACATTGAGAATAATTTAAATTTATTGATCTCCAATATTGCCCCTAATAATAATTTAGAAAATTTAAATAGCGTGGATCCCAAAAAAATTAAAATATCAGAAACTGATAAATTAGGCATAATGAGAAAAGAATCTAAATCTTTAGACAATGGAGAAAAAATGAAAGTAGTATTCTTCGATTAAAATATGGTTTCTCAAATCATAAATACTATCAAGCCTTCACAAATCTCTGGCTCTGACCCTCAATCTTCAAAGTATTTAATCGTTCCTATCTTCATATTTTTTGCTTTAATTATTTTTGCTCTTATAAGAGGTCCTCAAATTATATCTCCTTCTGGAATAGGAACTGCCATAATGGTCTCTACACCTTTAATACTAGCTACGTATGCACTTACCGTATTAGCTCTTGCAGGCCGAGTAACAGTGGACTTATCAATGGGTCCCTTGATCGGTTTTATAAATGTAACCACAATCCAATTATATGGAGCGGGGTATATTCAATCGCCCGTTGCATACTTTGTTTGTGCTATTGCAATTGGAGTTATTTATCAATTCTTATACGCCTTGATCGTTTTATTTGTTCGTGTCCAACCCATTATCGTTGCATTAAGTATGTTTTTGGCTTTTTCTGGGATAAATCTAGTAATTTTACCCAGACCAGGGGGAAGGGCTCCTGACTGGATGTTATCTTGGAGTGCTGGAACTGAAATTATACAACCTGTTCTCATACTCCTCATATTCTCAACATTAATTTGGTATGCGCTAACTCATACAGCATTCTGGCAACATTTAAAGTTAATGGGCTCTGATGAAAAATCAGCTTATACCAGTGGCGTTAGAATTTATTTAGTTAGAATTGGTGCTCATATAATAGGTGGCGTATACGCAGCTCTTGCAGCCATTGCTTTTACCGGTTTGATTGGTTCTGGTGATCCTACCCAAGGCACAACATATACACTTATGGCAATAACAGCATTAGTGCTTGGAGGTTCTAGTTTAGTAGGGGGTCGAGGAGGTGCTTTCGGGGCAATCCTTGGAGCGCTCAATATCTATTTAATTAATTTTATATTATCTACTTTTCGATTTGAAAGGTTTCAAAGTTTTGTAACAGATTTATCTTACGGAGCTGTTTTAGTAGCCTCGCTATTAATACTAATTGCCCTTCCTTACATCCAAAAAGCTTTAAAAAATTTATCTGTCTTTGTTTTCTTTATAATAGGTATGTTGAGTGCCGCTGCTGTTCAAATTCACATGAAATTTGATCAAGTTACGCGAGGAACAGTCGGCGGGTTTGGCGGAAAGTCAAAAGATGCAGAAATTTTTGAAAAAGCCCTCGAGTCGGGCAGTGATTGTTTAATCACAGGTAAAGCATGTGCAGAAGGAGGTAACTCGACAGTATGGTTGTTTATTGCTATAGGAATTGCCTCTTTAATTTACCTTATTTACCTTTTGGTCAAGCATAGAGATGCACCCACAGTTTCTTTTATAATTGCATCAATTGTAATATTTTTTGGATGTGTCTTTAGCGGAACTAGAGCTGTTAACTTTGTTAATCAAGACCTAGGATCCAACTTACAGTATATCTTAAATTACGCACCACAGTATTTTTCATCAGATTATTTAAGAATTGGATCTGGATTACCTGACTTTACTTCCTCAAGCTTTTTAGTAGGCATTACCTATGCAATAGCAACACTTGCAGGAATAGTATTTTTCACCTCAGCTATTGTTATCATTGCCTTACCAAAGTTTAGAAAAGAAATAAAAACTCAAACGTTAGTTCTCTTTGCAATCGTAGTTTCAATTATTGTTTTTGCTGGTGTCGCATATTATGGTGTTGAAGCTAATAGACAGAGTTTCTTTGGCATAGATGGATATGCGGTTATTCTTATATGTCTTTTATTATTTCTTCTTACAGCTCCGACATTATTAACTCAGGTTAATTTAAATAATATATTTATTGTATTCTTAGGAATACTAGCAATTTTAGGAGTTTATTTTTTAGCATCTCCTTCAGGTACAATTATATCAGATGATGGTTCAAAATATTTCACTCCTATTATAACAGAACTTAATATTGGTGATACCTCATCAGTTGCCTATAGTAGGCCTGTAAGAGGAGATTTCTTAGGAGAAAATATTACTTTCCTCAAGGAAACAGGTTTAATCATATTTGCAATTTTTGTGTTCCAATTTTTTACTTACCTGACCCTGCAAGGAAGAGTTACTTATGCTAGATTTAAGTCATACATACCCTTATTAAGCATAGCGGCTCTTACTTGGTCAGCTTTATTTTATGGAGTTGGTTATCCATTTTGGAAAATGCTCTTAATTACTTCCGCAGGTATCTTATCTGCTCCTTTAGTATGGCAGGCATTTAGTGTTTATAAAGTGAAGCTTAAATCTCAGGAAGGGCTTGAAAAATGGGGAGGCCTAACAGAGGATAGGGAAAACTAAAGAATATGGAAAAAAGAATATTTAATTTTTCTAAGGGTTTAGGAATTTTCTTTGCGGTGGCTGCAGGAATTGGGACGGCCGTATTAGGGTATGTCGATAGAACTGACTGGATACAGGTTGCATTCTACTCCGTTGCAGTCACGGCATTAGTCCTATGGGGTTGGCATCATTTCTCCATTAAGTGGTCCTATAAGTTATCTGAAAAAAAAGATATCTCAGAGCAAATTGATGCAATTGAAGAATCTGCTAAAAGAAGTTTATTCTGGGAATTAATCTCTCGAAATTGGATTGCTGTCACAGGATTTCTCCTTTTATTAGCATTATTCATTCTATTATGTTTTCTAGTTCCGGGATTCTTTTCCGGAAGAACAGTTGTATCAGCAATAATTTTTTTAGGTTTTTTAATACTTGCCTTTGTTGCCTATAAATTCTTAAACATAAATAGAAGTGTCATCATAGGTGTATCAGTGTTGATAGGTCTTTTTATTATAGGTTCAGTTTCAATTGATGGTTTCTTGTCTATTCAAAATATAAAATCAATGTTGGTCTTTGCATCCTTCTTAGGTCTTGCCACAATAGGACAAACACTTGTTGTGATGCTTGGAGGTCTTGATCTTTCTATTCCCTTTTTAATTGGCTCATCGAACTTAGGTTTAATGTCAATGATTTCTCTGGGTGTTCCCCCTTGGCTAGCTTTCATAGTTATTTTAGTCTTTGGAATTCTTGTCGGTTTGTTTAATGGACTAATAAGTTTTAACCTCCAAGGACAGGCGCTCATTGTTACCCTGGGTGTAGGTTTTATGTGTGTGGGAGGAGTTCAAATTTTAGTTTCTCTACCAACTGTTACCGGTGGTACAGTTTTCGGAGTTGTCCCAGATTGGTTAAAAAATCTAGCATCCTTAAATGGAAAATTTTTTGGTCTTCCAATACCACCTGTCATTTTAATTTGGATTCTTGCTTCCATCGTATTGATTGTTGGCATGAGACATACTAAATGGGGAAGAAACTTATATGCTGTTGGAGGTAAAAGACTTTCAGCTGATAGATTATCAATATCTGAGAGAGTTTATTGGGTAGGAGTTTTTGTTATTAGCGGTTTTACATCAGCGGCCACCGGAGCCATGCTTTTAGGATGGAGTGGAGGAGGTTTTATTGGAGTAGGTGACCAATACCTATTTTTAACAGTTGCAGCAGTAGCAGTTGGTGGCACTTCTTTATTAGGAGGATATGGAGGATATGGATATACCGTTATAGGCTGTTTAGCCCTTCAAGTTATAAGTACATTTCTTGCAGGTCTTGGTTTAAGTTTTGAGGGACAGCAATTTATTTTTGGCTTATTGATTCTTCCACTTGTTGCGCTTTATTCTCGAGCCCCTCATATAAGAGAGCAAATATGATCAACAGTTTTTTTATACATATATATAAGACAGAGGGAATATTCGTTTCATTTGCTGAAACAAAAACTTATAATGCTATTGTTTTAGGTAATATATTTAATACAAGAGGAATAAGTAAGGTAAAATGAATAAAATGTTATTACCCTACGATATCGTAGGAGGATCTTTCTGGTTAATTTCAGTTGCTATGATTGGTGCAACCTTATTCTTCTTTTTTGAGAGAAGTAAAGTTAGTGTCCGATGGCATACCCCAATGACAATGATTGCGGTTGTCTGCCTTATGTCTTCAATTCACTACTTTTTCATTAAAAATTTATGGGTCGTTAGTGGAACAGCCCCAACTATTTTGAGATATGTAGATTGGTTTTTAAACTTTCCAATGCAGGTATTAATTTTTTACGCAATGCTGACTTCAGTAGTGAAAGTCAAACAAGGAATGTTTTGGAGGCTTTTAGTTGGAACATTAGTTTTTATCGTAGCTGAATTTTTAGGTGCTGCTGGATATATGAGCAAAACACTCGGTTTCATTGTTGGATTAGTTGGATGGCTTTACGTTCTTGGAGAGCTTTATGTTGGAGAAGCTGGAAGAGCAAATGCAAAATGTGGTAACGAAAATATCCAAATGGCTTTTTTCTCAAACAGATTAATACTGACTATTGGATGGGCTATATATCCTATGGGATATTTTATAGAGCATCTGGGTGGAGGTATAGACCCAAACAGTGTTAATATAATTTATAATTTAGCAGATTTTTTAAATAAAATTGTCTTTGGATTGATTATCTATAAGGCAGCAACACAGGACACAAGAGCTAATGCTTAAAAAAATCAATCTAGGAGGTGATAAATAGGTATGAACATTACAAGCGGAGCAGACATAATTGCAGTCATTATTTTAATAGCTTTAGCTATAGCTATTATCGTTTACTTACTTCATTGGTTATACAGAAGATCCTCTAAAGAAGTAGCATTTGTTAGAACTGGAATGGGTGGCGAGCAAGTCGTAATTAGTGGCGGTGCTTTTGTATTACCTATTGTTCACAATATTACTTCTGTCGGAATGAAGACCTTGAGTATTGAAGTTCAAAGAAATGGAAATAAGTCTTTTATTACAATGAATAGGATGAGAGCTGAAGTCACAGCAGAATTCTATGTTAGGGTTGCCCCTAATAAAGAGGCTGTTTCTATAGCAGCACAAACACTTGGAAACAGAACCTTAGAACCGGATAGTTTGAAAGAACTAGTTCAAGGTAGATTTGTTGATGGTTTAGGCGTAGTGGCTGCTAAAATGAGCTTAGATGAAATTCAGGAAAATAGATCAGAATATATTAAAAAAGTAGCAGCTCACGTTGAAGAAGCTATTAAGCATACAGGGTTAGAACTTGAGACAGTTTCCTTAACCTCTCTGAACCAAGCACCTGTAAATGTTTTTGACCCATCTAACACTTTCGATGCTGAAGGATTAACGCAAATCACAGAGTTTACTCAATCCAGAAAGAAAAAAAGAAATGATATTGAAAAAGATACTGAAGTTAGTATTAGAAATAAAAACCTTCAATCTATTAAACAAACACTCGAAATAGAGAAAGAAGAAGAATTTTCTAAGTATCAGCAAAAAAGAGAAATTGAACAACAAAGAGCTATTGAAAACACTGAAACTATAAAAACAAAATCTGAAAAAGAAAAAGAGTCTGAGTTAGCTGAAATATCTTCTCAAAAGGATATTGAAATAGCAAGAATAGGTAAAAAAGATTTTGTCGAAATGGAAAAAAGTATTCAAGAAACAAAACTTATTCAAGAAATTGAAAAAAGAAGAAAAGAACAAAATGAATTTAGGAAACAAACCGATATTGAAATAAAACAAAGAGACGTTGATACTGAAAAATCAATTCTTGAGTTAGAGCGTGATGTCGAATTTAGCCGTTTGGAAAAACAAAGATCTGTTGACATAAAACTAGCAGAAGAAAAAGCTCAAACAGCAAAAGAAGAAGCCAGAAAGAGATATGAGTCTGAAGAGGCTTACATTATGGCTGAAGAGCAAATTAAAAACGCAAAAACTGCTCAACAAAAAAATGTTGACTCTTTTAAAATTGCTGCTGAACAGGAAACTAGAGTTTTAGATATTGAAAAAGCTAAGAGAATTGAAATTGAAGAGAAGCAAAAACAACAAGAGGTTCTCGAAAAGTCTAAAAATGTCTTAAAAACTAAAATGGAAGAAGAGGTTGCTCGAGCGAAGGCTGTAGAGGCAGAGGAAAAAGTTAATTCTATTAGAGATATCGAACAAGCTGAAAAAGCAAAAGCTCTTGGAGTAATTGATGCTAGTAAGAATGCTGAAAGAGAAAAACTGGCTGCTATGGCTGCTAAAATAAGATATGAGATTGAAGCTTCTGGCAAAAAAGCCCTTAATGAAGCTGAAAACTTAAGAAGTGATGCAAGTAGAAGAAGTGCATTAAGATTAAAATTAGCAGAAAAAATCGAAGGCATTATTAGAGAGTGGGTCAAGCCAATGCAGAATATCGACTCTATCAAAGTTGTAGATGTTAACGGCTTACCTGGTTTTAGCCAAGGTGGATCTTCAGGCGATAAAACCGGATCAGAAGGTTCTTCGGCAAGTTATGGTGGAGACTCCAAAAAAGGCTCTCTTGCAGATAACGTAGTTAACTCAGCTCTAAGATATAGAGCTCAACAACCTTTCTTAGATAGTTTACTAAAAGAAATCGGGATGTCCCCTGGGGAAGCCAGTAATATAAGAAATATTTTAGGAGACTACGAAGATCCTAAAAAAGATAAACATATGAGATTTGACGAAGATACAAAAAAAAATCCAAAAAAGAAATAAGGTATAAGATATGAGTATAGATATAAAATCTTGGGCTAAGAAATTTAAGGACCTCACTGAAAGTGACGAAACCATTAAAGCTATGGCTAAATATTATACCTGTTCATTTCTATTTGATATGGAAAGTGTCAAAGTCATAATTGAAATGCATGATGGTAAAGTTAAGAACATTAATACTAGCCCTGGGGGATTAGATCCTTATGACTTTGCTTTAAGAGCATCTGAAAAAACATGGAGGGAATTTGCAAAGCCTATTCCAAAACCAATGTATCATGGTATCTATGCAGCTTCTTTTAGAAGAGATCTTTTAATTGAAGGCAATCATCTTATATTGATGCAAAATATCAGAAACTTTGTTGTACAATTTGAGCTTCTCAGAAAATCAGGAGTTCCAGTTTAATGATTATATATTCTAAGGAGACTTTTTAATGGCAGTTAAACATCACGACCCCATCGGTAGATACGTAACAATAGAAGTTGATGGACAGCAATATAAAGTATTTTATCTTTCAAATGGAAAAGGTACTCCTTTAGTTTGTCAGCATACTGCCGGTTGCCATAATCACCAATGGAGAGGATTGCTGGAGGATGATGAAATTACTCAAAACTACCAAGTAATAGCATACGACCTTCCAAGGCATGGTAAATCAGACCCAGCTCATAATACTGAATGGTGGAAAGAAGAATATAAGCTTACAGCAGAACACTATTGTAATTTTATATTAGAACTTTGTAAGGCTTTAGATCTAGATAACCCTATATTTATGGGGTCTTCTTTTGGTGGAAATGTTGCTCTCCAGCTCGCATTAAAATATCCAAATAAATTTAAAGCAGTTATTCCAGTCGAAGCTGCCCATTATTCTCCAGGCTTTTATATTGATTGGTGGAGACATCCTCATGCTAACGCAGCCCAAGTTTGTGGAAGTGGAGTATGGGATTTAATGGCCCCTCAATCTCCTGATATGGACAGATGGCTTACATGGCATTATTACACTCAGGGCTCAGAGGCCTTTAAAGGAGATCTCCATTTTTATTCTGTTGATCACGACTTAAGAGATGAACTGCAAAATATAGATGGCCATAAATGCCCTGTTATTATGCTAACTGGTGACTATGATTACTTAACACCACCTGAGGCAACTGAAGATACAGCAAGACAAATCAAAGGAGGTGTATATATCGAGATGAAGGATATTGGTCACTTCCCTATGAGTGAGAACCATGAACTTTTCCGAGTATATCTTTTAGAAGCCCTAAGAATAATTAAGGAAAAAACTGAATATAATTCTTAATTTAACATTGTTTTATGTTAGCTAATTTATATTGGTTTTTTTTCTTCCTAGTTGTCTATTGGAGCTTTTGCCTATTTTGGGGAGCCAGAACTCTTAGAAAGAATTCTTCACCTGAATCATATTATTTAGCGGATAGAAGTATTTCATCCTGGGTATTCTTTTTTTCTGCAACTGCTGCAACTTTCGCTGGTATCACAATTATTAGTTACCCTTCACTAATTTATGCTGATGGGTATTCTTTTTTAGCAACAGCTGCAATTGTTATTACTATCCCCCTAGGGAGTATTTTATTTTTCAAACGTCAATGGATGTTGAGTAGAAAATATAATCTTATAACTCCAGGTGAAATGTATTTTAAATATTACAGAAGCCATACCCTTCGAATTACAATTTTAATTATAGGTTTATTTTTTGCTGTCCCGTTTCTAGGAATAATTATTGGAGCAACGGGTAGTATGGTTGAATTTGTGAGCGCAGGTGAATTGGGAAGAGACTCAGCGATGTGGGTTTTAACTGCAGTTGTTTTATTCTACGTTGTCTCAGGAGGTTTCAAATCCATGATCAGTATTGGTGTAGTTCAATCCTGGTTATTTTTTGTTTTATTCATATCGATCGGACTTGGTACTTTTTATTATTTGGGCGGATTAAGTTTTTTTGATGATTTAGCAACCGCAAACAGCTTTATATCTTTTGGAACTTGGGGCACCACTCAAGGATATGGGGGAGGTGACCTCTCTGGTTTCTTCAACGTACCAGGCGTAATTCAATGGGTAGGGGGTTTAGGTAAAAATAATCCCTCAGGAGGTCCTTGGACTGCTGTGATGATTTTATCTTTTACTCTTTCTTATATGGGAATAGTTCTATCACCTACGTTTTCAATGTGGAGCTACAGTGTTAAATCTCCTAAATCATTTTATTATTACCAAATATGGGGATCTGGAGCCATAGTGGGTATATTTTTATTTATTTTTGCCGCTTTATTAGGTGTAGGGGCTAACTTACTTGGTGCCAATCCTTTAATAAATCTTAATGGTTTTGCTCTTAACCAAATTCTTCCAGAGTTAGATATTAATAATATTTCATCACTAATTTTTTCATTTATTGGCAGTCTAGGCTCAGCTTCACCTATCTTAGTTGGCTTATTAGCAATTTGTTTAATAGCAGCATTGCAATCTACCCTTGCTGCTTTTTTAATGACCTCTGGTAGCATGGTCGCTAGAGATCTTTACAGACCTTATATTGATAAAGAACCAACTTGGAAAAGAGAGTTGTTAGTAGCAAGATTAGCAATGTTGCTCATTTGTCTTGCAGCTCTTTATCTTGCTACATTTTTTGAAACATCTTTAATTCTTTTAGGGGGATTAGCAATTGCTTTTGGATTTCAATTATTTCCGGTTTTATTAGGAATGATTTGGTTCCCTTGGATTACTAAAACGGGAGCCACTCTTGGCCTTATCACTGGTATGTTTTTTGTAATTCTAGCTGAGACTTTTGGACATAAGTTAACTGGAAATGCTCTTCCATGGGGTAGATGGCCTCTTACAATATATTCAGGATTGTGGGGTTTATTTTTTAATGTGATTGTATGTTTTTTATCATCTGCTTTTTCAAGTAATGATGCTGATAAAGAACATCGAAAAAGTTTTCATGATTTTATGAATGATCATATGGGAATTCACCCTTCAAGAAAAAAAATTAAATCTTTAGCTTATGTATTATTTCTTATCTGGGCATTTTTCTCTATTGGCCCTGGATTAATTTTTGGAAATCTAATTTTTGGAAGTGCCGATTTGTCTTATGATAAGTGGGTTATGGGCATACCTTCCCTTTGGGCATACCAAATCATATGGTGGGCGGCTGGAGTACTGTTAATCTGGTTTATGGCTAACAAATTGGACCTATCAACACTCCCCAAAAAACCTATTTTAAATGGAGACGAATACTCAGCTCCTGATGACGTCGAAGATAAAGGAAATTATATTGATAAGATGGGCGGAGGCTATGGTTGGCCTTTGATACTAATAGGTATGGCCGTTGCTACGGTTATACTATCTGTTTATGCTTTATAACTATGAATAAATTAGAAAAACCTTTATTTTTGGCATCTTTTTTCGTATTCTGTTTCAAATACTGGAACGAAAAACTGTTTGAAGGGATAAGAGGAACTACAATAAAATAATGTCAGATTATAGCTATAAGCAACCTTCAAGTGTGCAATTAAATAAAGGCCATAAGCACACAGATGATTTTATTACAAAGAAATATATCTTACCCATGCTAAGAGATCCTCAAAAATTGAAGTCTTTAATTGAAGAACATAGAGCCACACCGGTTGGAAGAGCGGCAACAAGAGATCATCCCGTGGTACAACATAGTCAAGATCTTCAAACTCTATTAGATAAATTAAGAAGAGGAAGCAAGGAAAATGGTTTTGTTACTATTTGTCTAAAGCTTCATGAGGACTACCGTATTGGAATTACCACAGGTGTAAGGGGAGAGCCAGTAGAAATTACCGAGGATTCCTATTCATCTGAAGAGGCATGTGAACATGCTATTTTTTTAAAAAGAGTTAATAGATTATTAGAAGAGTATAGTGGAGAATAAGAATGTTAAAAATAACAGGGTATAGTGATAAATATTCAGCTCATCCGGGCGAAGAAATAAAATTTTATATAAATGCAGAGAATAATGACAAATTTGATGTCCAACTTGTCAGACTTATTCATGGAGACACAAACCCTGAGGGCCCAGGTTATAAGGAAGAAGAAATTAGTGCTTCTTGTAATGGTTCATACCAAGGTAAAAATCAAAGAATTCATGGTGGTTCCTACATAGTTGTTCCTCAGCACGATAATTTAAATATTGAAAGCTTTACAATGCAAGCTTACATTTTCCCAACTACCCCAGATAAAGGTAGACAAGGAATTTTTACTAAATTTAATGAACAAGACAAAAAAGGTTTTGGTCTTTTTGTTGATGATAATGGATTTTTATCTGTTGAAATTGGCGATGGTTCACAGGTTACTACTATTTCCTCTGAAAAAAAACTTCTTAGAAAAGTATGGTACCTTGTTATTGCTACTTTTGATGCGAAATCTAGAAGACTAACCCTACATCAAGAGCCAAGAGTTACATCCACTAATGGTGGATTGGGAATGGCTATCTTAAACCCTATTGAGGAAACCTCAGCTATTATTGAAACCACAAGTTCTGTTATACCGGCACCAAATGACTCTCCTGTTCTTATTGCAGCTACCTCTCTTCATAACAGATCTGGTAGAAAAATATCAGGAGGACATTTCAAGGAAGTTTTAGAGCCAATTGAATTACCCGAGCAAACTAAAATATTCAACGGTAAAATTGATAGACCAAGATTATCAAATGTTGCTTTATCAAAAGCTGAAATTGAGTCTTTAGCTTCGAGTTATGATGAGTGTAATACTCATATAAGATCTACTGTAGTGGCGGCATGGGATTTTCATGCCAATATTGGCAAAAATATTTCTTCAACTAAAATTGTTGATACATCACCAAATAATCATCATGGCTTCATAATTAATATGCCAAATAGAGGTATGACTGGACATAACTGGACAGCAGACGAAATGGTTTTTCATCATAAGCCTGAAGAATATGGAGCTATCCATTTTCATGATGATGATATAGATGATGCCCGTTGGGATGTTGATTTTACTTTAAAAGTTCCTGAAAATTTAAAAAGTGGAGTTTACGGTGCTAGGTTAAGAGTTGATGGAAGAGAAGAATCTGAATTTGAAGATTACATTCCCTTTTGTGTAAAACCTCCCAAAGGTAAAGCGACATCAAAAATTTTATTTTTACTTCCTACTAATAGCTACATGGCATATTCAAATGACAACTTAGGTACTAATTCAGTTGTTGCACAATTATTAGCAGGAAAAGTTCCAGTCTTAAACCCTTCTGATTTATATTTAAATGAACACAGAGAGTATGGACTATCTACTTATTCATTACACTCTGATGGACATGGTGTTTCTATTTCATCAAGGTTGAGACCTATTTTGAATATGAGACCTAAATACAGACACTGGCTATCTCCTTCTCTTTGGCAATTAAACGCCGATCTTCATTTAACAGACTGGTTAGAAGAAAAAGGTTTTGAATTTGATGTTTTAACAGACGAAGACTTAGAGCATGAAGGTGTTAATCTTTTAAATAGATACAAAGTAGTTTTAACAGGCAGTCATCCTGAGTATTCTTCAGAGAAATATATGGATGCACTTGAGTCTTATCAAATGCAAGGTGGAAGATGTTTCTACCTTGGTTCAGACGGCTTTTATTGGATCAGCGAATATCATCCTGATAACTCGAACATAACAGAAGTTAGAAAAGGTGAAGCTGGAACGAGAGCGTGGACCGCTAATCCAGGGGAGTACAATAATGCGTTTGACGGTAAATACGGAGGTATGTGGAGAGCAAGAGGAAGAATACCTTCTAAGGTATGTGGACTAACTTTTACTTCTTATGGTTTTGATGTTTCCTCATATTATAAACGAGAAGAGGATAGTTTCAAACCTGAGTGCTCATGGATCTTTGAAGGCATTGGTGCCGATGAGGTCATTGGAGATTTTGGATTAGTGGGAGGTGGAGCAGCTGGAGTAGAACTTGATCGTTATGACTTAGAATTTGGTACTCCTCATAATGCATTTTACTTAGCACGATCCCAAGATCATTCAAATATGATGCTTCAGGTAAATGAAGAAATTCACTTTGCAGTGAGAGGCTATCATGGTGGTGGCCATGAAAACCCAATGGTTAGAGCGGATATGATTTATTACAAAACTCCAAATAATGGAGCAATGTTTGCTCCAGGCTCTTTGGCCTGGTGTGGTAGTTTATCTCACAATAATTATAATAATAATGTATCTAAAATTATGGAAAATACTCTCAAAGGTTTTCTAAAGGATGGACCTTTACCATAAATGAAAAAAGAAAATATGCAGGAAATTCCATTTGGTAAAGAAACCCTTGGAGCTCTTGATACTCCAATTAACGATCTAGAAAAAAAAGCACTTCAAAACCTTGATATCGACAAATTAAACGATATGGCTGAATGTCTTTTTTTTTTGAATAATAGACATTACGGACCAATCCCAGGAACATATATGGTTATGTGTGTTGACCCTGGAAAAACATGGTGTGTTGGTCAGTTGAGTGCAGATAGAGCAAAACCATTTGTTCTTTTTCCAGACATGGTCTATGAAACAGAAGTTGAGGCAACAAAGGCTGCAGAGGCTCTTAAAGCTGAAAAAGCTGAGAGCGTTCCTTGTAGAAATATTTAATAAAATGGCAAAAGCCAACGTTATGATTGATAACGACAAGACCCGAGTTACCGAATGGTCTTTTGAAGTTGGCGATGAAACGGGACAGCATATTCATGAATATGATTATGTAGTTGTACCTATGTCAGATGGAGAACTAAAAATAATTAACCATGATGGCGAGATAGCTATTTCAAAGTTACAAAAAGGAAATTCTTACTTTAGGCAAAAAGGGGTTAACCATAATGTTTTGAATAATAATAATTTCCCCTACAGTTTTGTTGAGATAGAAATTAAGTAAATGAAAAAACCCCCAATTACAAACTACAAGAAATCAGATCTAGATAAATTTGATGATATTATTCGAAATAAAAAAAAAGAAATTAAGGAAGATTATTCTATCAAAGAGGCAATTGCTCAATCAAAAGCAGAATATATTAATCTCTCAAATACCTCATCAGAAATAAGACTTTATATGTTTCAAACTGGAACTCTTAAAACAAAAATGAAATATATTAAGATGAATCAATCAAACGAGGAGTTTGAAATCCCAGTACCATGGTTTTTAATTAGGCATCCTAAGGGAGACGTTGTAATTGATGGAGGAAATGCAAAAGAAGTAAGCGAGGATATGCATGCACATTGGGGATCAGTAGTTGCAGCTTACGAGCCTGTAATGGGAAAAAAAGAAAATTGTGTTGACCAATTAAACAATATTGGAGTTGACCCCTCTAGTGTTAAATATGTTTTACACTCACACTTACATCTTGATCACTCTGGTGGTATTGGTAGGTTTCCAAATGCAACTCATTTAGTTCAACAAAGAGAATATGACTATGCCTTTAACCCTGATTGGTTTTCTAAACCTGCGTATATTAGAAAAGATTTTGACAAACCTAATATTAATTGGAAATTTCTAGACCATAAAAATGATGATTTTTATGACCTTTTTGGAGACGGTTCAATTATTTTAATTTTCACACCAGGTCATGCACCAGGTCACCAATCCTTTTTAGTTAAGCTTCCTAATACTGGATATGTTTTGTTAACTATTGATGCTGCTTATACTATGGATCACTGGAATAATTTAACCTTACCTGGATTGGTTTGCTCCGCAGTAGACGTTGTTGACTCTGTTAAAAAACTAAAAAAAATTGCCAAAGAAAAAAAAGCAATTATAGTCACTGGTCATGATCCAGATGCATGGGAAGATTTTAAAAAGGCCCCCATGTTCTATTATGACTAAATTATGACAGATTATTTTCAAAATATTCCAAATATAAAGTATGAAGGAAAAGACTCTAAAAATCCTTTATCATTTAAATACTATGAAGCTGATAAAAAAATTTTAGGAAAGACTTTAGAAGAGCATTTAAGGATGGCCACATGTTATTGGCATTCCTTTAACTGGCCAGGTAGTGACCCATTTGGAGGTCAGACTTTTCTTAGACCATGGATGGAGTCAGGAGATCCTATAGAACAAGCTAAAAATAAACTTAACAATGCCTTTAGTTTTTTCGAAAAATTAGGAATACCATTTTTTTGTTTCCATGATGTTGATGTAGCTCCAGAAGGTTCAAGCTTTTCTGAAACAGAAAAAATTCAAAAAACTATTGTTGATGAAATGTCTAAAAAATTAGAGACATCTAAGGTTAAACTATTATGGGGAACCGCAAATCTCTTTAGTCATCGTAGATATATGTCAGGTGCAGCTACAAATCCTGATCCAGATGTTTTTCAGTATGCTGCCGCTCAAGTCAAGATGTGTCTAGAAAATACAAAATTTCTTGGGGGACAAAACTATGTACTTTGGGGAGGTAGAGAGGGCTATGAAACAATTCTTAATACCAATATGAAGCAAGAGCTTGATCAACTTGGTAGGTTTTTAAATTTAGTAGCAGAACACAAGCATCAAATAGGATTTAAAGGTTCACTTTTAATAGAACCTAAACCACATGAACCAACAAAACATCAATATGACTTTGACTCTGCTAGTGTTTTTGCCTTTTTACAGAAGTATGGTCTAGAAAAAGAATTTAAGTTAAATATTGAAGTAAATCATGCAATTTTAGCTAAACACTCCTTCGAGCATGAAATCGCATATGCTCTAGCTAACGATATATTTGGAAGTATTGATGTTAATAGGGGAGATTATTTAGTTGGGTGGGATACTGATCAATTCCCCAATAATGTCGAAGAGTTAGTCCTCCCTTTTTATTATATCTACGAAAATGGCGGTTTTTCATCTGGAGGTTTAAATATGGATGCTAAAATTAGACGACAGTCCATAGATCCAGAAGATTTATTTTATGCTCATATTGGATCAATGGATACTTGTGCCAGAGCTCTCATAGCTGTTGAAAAAATGATCAATGACGGAGGCTATAAAGATTTTTTAAGCCAAAGATACAAATTATGGAGCCAAAAAACAGATATTATGCAATCTCTATCGTTGAAGGATATGCATCAAAAAGTTATTAATGAGAATATAAACCCTGAGCCTAAATCAGGCCGACAGGAATATCTTGAAAATCTCCTAAATACATTCATAGACTAGTTAATGGTTATAAAAAAATTTCTATTTGATTTAGGTAATGTATTTTTCGATTGGAGTCCCAAACATGTTTTCAAAAATTATATCCCTGATGAAAACAAACTTGACGAATTTCTTAAAAATATCGCTTTTCCCCACCTAGACATGCGTTGTGATGCAGGTATCAAAATTGATGTTGCTGTTAAGGAAGCTGTAGAAAAATTTCCAGAACATGAAAAAGAGATTAAACTTTATTATCCCAATCACAGAAAAATGGTCAATGGTGCCTATCAAGATACCATTGATGTTTTCAAAGAAATAAAATCTCTGGGACATCCTTGCTATGTTTTATCTAATTGGTCTGATGAAACTTACCAAGGCATGGAAGAAGAATATCCTTTTTTGAAAGAATTTGATGATAAGATTATTTCTGGTCGAGAGTTTTTAGTGAAACCTGATCCTAAAATTTATGAATTAGCTATATCTCGTTTTGATCTTAATCCAAATGAAACATTATTTATAGATGATCGTGCAGATAATATTGAAGCTTCCATAAAATTGGGATTTCAAACAATTCATTTAACAGATCCATCTATTATAAAATCAGAAATTAAAAAATTTTTAATTGTTTAAGCTCGACAACAAGATCGGCTTAGGTCTTGCCTCTCTAGGAAGGCCCGGATACATTAACATAGGACATGATACGGACTTAGGTGGTGATAAATCTAAATCAAAAATGAGAGAAAACTGCCATCAAGTTTTAGATTTTGCCTACAATAATGGTATTCGTTATTTTGATACAGCCAGAGTCTATGGTGAAGCTGAGGAATTCCTTTCAACTTGGATTAGAAAACAAACTAAGTTTAATGGATTTGTTGGTTCTAAATGGGGATACGAATACTTAGCTAATTGGAAAATAAATGCTGACAAACATGAAAGAAAAGACCATTCTGCAGCTTTTTTAAAGCATCAATGGATAGAAACTAGAATGAATTTAGGCAAAAGCATTGACCTTTATCATATTCACTCTGTAACACCTGACAGCAATGTCTTAGATGACCCAGCTGTTATAGCTGAACTAGAAACGATCAAAAAAAGTGGAATAGATATTGGCATTTCAACTAGCGGTCCTGATCAAAGAAAAACGATTGAACAATTTATTAAGGTGAATGAAGGATTAAAACTTTTTAGTTTTTTGCAATCCACAATCAATATCTTTGATCAATCATGCCTTTCAGTATTAGAAGAAGCTTCAAATCTAAAAATAAATGTTATAGCAAAAGAAGTTTTTTCTAATGGAAGACTGACAAGTGCAAATAAAAACCTCCACAAGGACGAAATTGATAGTTTAATGGAGATAGCAAAAAAATTAGACATGAGTTTGGAAGAATTATCCTTCCTTTGGGTCTACCAAATACCATTTATCAAAATAGTATTAACTGGTGCATCTACTATTTCTCAAATAAAAGAAAACATTAATTCTTTGGAAAAAAAAGATTCTCAAATTCCAAATTTAGATGAATTTGCTCTTCCCGTTAATGACTATTGGTCTACTCGTAGCTTACTGAATTGGAATTAATCTAGAAATTAACCCAACTGGAGTCAGAAGAGCTGGAGGCAATAGATCTCTCTATAAATCTAATACCCTCTAATCCATCTTCAACGGTCGGAAAGCAATATTTAGTTGCATCATAATTATTTTTAGATTTATCAGATAAAGCATTAGCGACATCTGAATAGATATTAGCAAAACCCTCTAAGTATCCTTCAGGATGACCAGGTGGTATTCTTGTAACATCATTGGCAGCATCCAGAGATCCAGCTCCCCCTCGTGTAAGTTTTTGTTTTGGAGAGCCAAACTTAGTAAAGTAAAGATAGTTAGGATCTTCTTGGCACCACTCCAGTCCTCCTTTTTCTCCATATATTCTAATCATGAGATGATTTTCATTACCGGGAGCAACTTGAGAAGACCAAATAGATCCTTTGGCCCCACCGTTAAAGCGAATAGATATCTGAGCATTATCATCTAATTGTCTTCCTGAAACAAAACTAGTGAGCTCTGCAGAGAGTTGTTGAGGCTGTAGACTTGTTATAAATCTGACCAGATTAAAAGCATGAGTTCCAATATCTCCAATGCATCCTCCACCACCTGATTGTGCAGGATCTGTTCTCCAAGCAGCTTGTTTATTCCCGCCACTTTCTGATTTATTTTCAATGTCTTCTGTCAACCAGTCTTGAGCATATTCTGCCTGAATAACTCTAATATTTCCTAAATCTCCTTGCTCGCACATGGCCTTAGCATTTCTAATCATAGGGTATCCAGTATAATTATGAGTTAGAGCGAATATTATATCTTTTTCTTTTGTGGCTTTAACTAACTCCTCACACTCTTTTAAATTCATAGCTAGTGGTTTATCGCAAATTATATGAAATCCTTTTTCAATAAAAGCCATAGCAATAGGGTGATGCATATGATTAGGAGTTACAATAGCGACAGCATCAATTTTATCAGTTCTTTCAGACTCTTTAGATGCCA
>CABXVZ010000009.1 GCA_902515765.1 uncultured Alphaproteobacteria bacterium
CGCTCAACATGGGGAAAAGCGGGAGATACAATGAAATTAGAGATAGACCCACTTTCCCATCCAGCTTGGAATCAAGGTTCTGGGAAAATGGTTGACTCTGGTGGAAGAGTTGCTCGATTTAAAAATAAATATAAATCTTTTAACATTTAATTGTTTTAGTAAGAACTATGTCTGACAATAAACCCTTAATGCCCTTAGCTACTGCAGTTTGGCTTGTTGATAATACTGCATTAAGTTTTCCACAAATATCTCAATTTTGTCAGCTTCACGAACTAGAAGTTCAAAGTATTGCCGATGGTGAGGATGCCTATAAAATGCAGGGTTTAAATCCAATAGCTAGTGGGCAATTAACTATGGATGAAATCAAGCGATGTGAGAGTGACCCGCTTGCAGAACTACAACTTCAAAATAAAAAGTCTGAGTCAATTCAATCAAGTGTTAAAGCGAAAAAATATTTACCCCTATCTGTAAGACAAGAGCGTCCAAAAGCAATTGGATGGCTGATCAGAGAATACGGTAAAATACTTACTGATACTCAGATAGCAAAATTAACTAGTTCTACTAAACCGACTGTGGCTAATATTAGAGCTGGTAATCAATCTCAACCCATTACTGAATTTCGTAATCCTACAGATTTAGGGTTATGCTCTTACGAAGATTTAGAGGCTGTTGTAGCAAAAGGTCAAAGAAAAGCAGAAAAAGAGCAAAAGGCTAAAGATAAAGCTGCCAAACTAAGCCAAACTATTCCTTCTTAAAGAAAAGATAGACATCTCCTAAACGAATACCAAATTTCTTCATAGTTGCTTTATTAAAAACATGTTTCTCATCTTGCATTATGAGCCAATCATCAAATTTAACTAGCATAATTCCATCTTTATATTTTAATTTGAGGGTGTAATGCCAATTTATAGCGTTACCGGAACGTGCACCTAAAGCAATTCCTTTTATATCTGAAGAACGTCCTTCATATGATTTATCTCCAGTTTTTTTTATTTCCCAGCGACGAAATTCTTCTTCCCCATCATCATAAAGAAAAGTCTCATTTAAAATAAAAAGGTCTCCTTCTTGGATGCCCTCCATATCTACCGTAAACTGACGTTTTACCTTACCTAATCGATCAATGAAAAGTCCTGATGCAGAAGTTTTGCCAAGAAAATATTCTTCTATTTTAAATTCGGGTTTTTTTTCAGTAAAATCTTTTAAATTCATATCTGAACATCCTGTTATAGTTAAAGCTAAAATACCTATTAATAATAGTTTTTTAAACACTATTTTAAATACGCAATTTACTTTAACTAGATTTGAATGATAAATAATTTTTATATTAAAGTTTGATAACTGTTAATTACTGTTTTTAGTAAAATCTATTTGGAAGACATCAATTGTTTTGGCTTTAAATCCTCCTGAGCAATAAGATAAATAGAAGTTCCACATTCTTTTAAATTCATTTGAATAACCTAAGTTTTTAATTTTGTACCATTTGTGGTTGAAGTTTTGACGCCACATTTCTAGAGTTTGGTGATAACTATCTGCCATTTGATTTTTAACAAAAAAGTCTAACTTATTTTCAATAGCTATATTTTCTAATGTTTTAACAGTTGGTAACATGCCACCTGGGAAAATATATTTTTGTATAAAATCAATTTTTTGACTATATTTCTCAAAAAGTCCTTCAAAAATTACAATTGTTTGCATCGAAAAGACACCCGATGGTTTGAGTAAATCTTTTATTTTGTCGAAATAGATCTGCCAATATTGCATTCCTACGGCCTCAAACATTTCTATTGAATAAATTCGAGAGTATTCACCTTGGTGTTCTCGATAATCTTTAAAAATTACATTTAGTTTTCCTTGTAGATGATTTTCTTCAATTTTAGATTTTACAAAATCGTATTGTTCTTGAGATATAGTCAAAGTATCAATAGTAATATCAGGATATTTGGAAATAAGATAAAATGCAAAACTCCCCCAGCCCGATCCAATTTCTAAGACATGGTCGCCAAATTTTGGCTCATTTCCGTTTATCAAACTATCAAACTTATTTTTTTGAGCCTGAGATAAGGTTTCTTTACCTGTTTTAAAAAAACCGGAAGAATAAGTTAAGGAGTCGTCTAACCATTCCTCATAGAAATCATTACCTAAATCATAGTGAGCATGAATATTTTTTTTACTTTGACCTAAAGAATTTTGTGTTTTATTCATATAAGACTTTGAAAGATATCGATATAATTTAGATCCCCCCATTTCTCCACCAAAAGCTCTTTCATTCATAGCTCCAAATTCTAAAAATTTACTAAGATCATCTGCTTCAAACTTGCCTTTGATATAAGCATCTCCAAGCCCGACGGAGCCTCTAAAATATAAATCCCAAAGCATTGATAATTTATGAACAGTTAAATGAACACTGGGACCCTCATTTTGGCCCTGAAAATAATACTTTTTCCCTTTAACCTCTAAATTTAATTCTCCATAAAGAATTTGAGTACAAACTTTATTAATGTAGTGGTCTACGATCAAACCTCAGTCCTCCAAAACTAATCTAAGTATAGGTTATCTTTAATACGATGGGAATATTTAAACAGCTTACTTTTTTTTATAAATAACTTTAAGGCTTGAAAATGAATAAGTATTATGGCTTTCAAACTTCCAAAAATATTTAAAATAAAAAAATTAAAAACATTGAGAAATGAAATTCTTTTTAACTCCAAGGAAATAGATGCAAAAAAAATTTGTTTATTTTTATTATCAAACTGATTTATAGAGCAAAAAAAATTTGATGCATTTTTTAGTTTAACAGAAATTTTATAATAGCAGTCCATCTCAATAAAAGGTGATACATACATATTTTTTTTAAACTTCTTATTAGAAAAATCTCCCAGTGATAGGTAGTGAACTTGGTCACCATGTGTATTTTTTACTTCATAAAGAATTGCAACTAATTCATTTTTATCATTTAAAAAGAGATAAAAACTTATTGGATTAAATGAATAACCTAGAGTGGAGGGTATTGAAATAAAACTTACTCTTTCAAAAATGATATTATACTTATCTGCTACGTCTTGAGTAAAATTTTTTAAATTTTTATTTTTATCTCTATACCCATGTTGCTTATAAAAAATAGAAAAAAAATTAAATCGATTCAGAGATATTAGAGGGTGAATTTTTTGAGTTTGATTTAAGTTTAAGCATAAATAAGGTGCATTATACTGAAAGAAGTTTTCAGTATCCTTAGTTCTTTTATGAATAATTTTACCTTGACCAATACAATGGTGATTATTTAGTTCCATTGAATTCTCGATGTATCGGCTTCATTAAAACGACCTAAATTAATATTAAGTTTCTTGCAGACTTTCAGGGCAGACTGAATACCATCCTCATGAAAACCATAACCTAGATAGCTACCTACGTAAAAAGTATCACTCAATCCTTGAATTTTTCCAATTTCTTTTTGAGAGTTAAGTGTATTAAGTGAAAAAATTGGATGTTCATAAACTGTTTGGTAGAGATTAGAAGTTTGATTTTGATTGAGAGAGACAAAGAACTCATCCTGGGTATCCAGTGGTTGTAATAAATTCATCCAGTAACTTAAAGTACATTTATTATTAGTATTTGTGTGAAAATTCCAACTAGACCAAGCCGCTTTATGAGGGGGCATTAAAGATGAATTTTGATGGAGTTGGGCTAAATTTTTTTGAAAATTAAATGCATTTAGTATAGATACTTCTTTCTCTTTTTTATCCCCTAACAAAGGTAGAAAGTGGTGAGGCGGGCAAGCTAAAACTAATAAATCAAATTGATATTTCTTATCTTGAGAAAAAACTTCAACTCCCTTGTCTCTAATAATCTTATCTATTTTAAATGATTTTTTAATATCAAAATGTGACACTTGAATAAGTTTATTTATATAATTTTTAGAACCACCTTTTACTGTTTTCCATTGTGGACGATTTATAAAATTAAATAGTTTATGATTTTGAAAAAAACTAATAATACTACTTAATGGTTGATCTAATGAGTTAGAGTCTGGAGATGACCAGATACTTGAAATTAATGGTAAAAAATGATTATGAACAAACTCTTTAGAAAATTTTTTTGTTTCTAGATATTGGCGAATAGAGATATCAGAAGAAATATTTTTATTTTGAAATGTTTTATAAAACTTAACGATATCTTTTAGCATTAGATAGAATTTCCAATTAATGAGATTATGAGGTTTAGCAAATAGAGCTCTCAGACTCCCTCCGCCATATTCAAATTGGTTACTTGAATTATAAAAACTAAAAGACATATTGCTTTTAGAAACAGGTACTTGGAGTTCTTCAAATAACTTTGTAAGATTGGGGTATGTCAATTCATTGTAAACAATGAAACCTGTATCTATTGCAATATTGTTTTGTTTTGAGTCTTTAACTTCTTGTGTATTTGCATGCCCACCAAGATAATGATTTTTCTCAAATAGAGTGACTTCAAATTGATTTTGTAAAAAATAAGCAGCCGATAATCCCGCAATACCGGAACCTATAACTGCAATCTTCTTTTTCAATTTATGATTTTATCCGTTGATAAGCTTCTAATGCCCGATTTCTTGAGTCTTTTAAATCAACTATAGGATAATAATATTGGTTATTTTTGACAAGATTATTGAGAGACTCTTCACTCAGATACGGCTGAAAAATTAATGAGGGTTTTTTCAGCTCTTCTAAATCAGGTAAGTACTTTAAGATAAATTTGGCCTGGGGATCAAATCGCTCTGATTGTAAAACAGGGTTGAAAACTCGAAAATATGGTGATGCATCTGCGCCACATCCAGCAATCCACTGCCATCCTGCAGCATTGCTAGCCTCATCATAGTCTAAGAGTGTATTTTGAAAATATCTCTCTCCATAAGTCCAGTTTAATAATAAATTTTTTACCAAGAAACTTCCTACTACCATCCTTAAGCGATTATGCATCCATCCATTATCATAAATTTGTCTCATAGCAGCATCTATTAAAGGTATTCCAGTTTTTCCCTTTTTCCACAAATTCAAATCTTTTTCATTTTTGCGCCATGGAAATTTAGAAAATTTTTCATTTATGGGCATAGTCGAAAGATCTTTAGAGTAATATAGAAGTGAATAAGAAAACTCCCTCCATCCAATTTCTGATAGAAAAGTTAGTGAGGATATATCAAGTTTTTTAGATTTAATAACTTGGTTGACTATCATTCGTGGAGATATTTCACCAAATCGTAAATGAGGTGAAAGTCTAGAAGTTTGATCTAAGTCAGGTCTATCTCTTCCTTCTTTATAATTATCAATATGGTTATTTATATAATATTTTAATTTTTCTAAAGCTGCTTCTTCGCCAGGCTTCCAATAATTAGAAAATTTTTGATACCATTTTTTGGATGGTAGAAAATTCCATTGATTTTTTTCGTTGTGCTCAAGGGGATCAATAAATTTTAGTGAAGTAATTTGATATTTTTTTGCCTTATAAACATCAAAAGCTTTTCTCCAATAAGGAGTAAAGACTTTAAAATATAGGCCTGAATTATTTTGAACCTCCCAAGGTTCATTTAAAAGATGGGCATTAAAAGTCTCAACCTCAATATTTTTTTCTTTAAGGTCTTGTTTAATTTTTGTGTCACGACTAATTGATTTTTTAGAATAAAGTCTGTTCCATACTACTCTATTTATCTTATATTTTTTAATGAGTTTAAATAAAGACTCTTGAGCACTTCCCTTCATCACAATTAAGTCAAGTTTGAATTCTTTTTTAAAAGAATTCTCTAATTTTTTTAAAGACTCGTGTAGCCACCAATGGCCTGCTTCACCAGTTGCTTCCCTTTCAATTTCATCATAAACATAAACAATAAGAGCTTTTGACTTATCCTTTTGTATGGATAGCAAGCAAGGGTTATCTTCAATTCGAAGATCTCTTCTTAACCAATATAGAGTTTTATTTTCGATGGAGTAATTTTAGCAAATTTATTTGCTGTGAGGTGGCATTTTCTTTTCTACAAACCAAACATGTTGTCTCAGAACAGGATCATACTTTCTCTGTCTTAATTTATCAGAAACTTTCATACCCTTAGTTGGTTTTCGAACTATATATTTAGTGCCTGTTTCAGGTTTTTCTTCAGGAATTAGCTGTTTTAGTTGATATGTTGACTTTTTTGCCATTGGCGTAAAATAAACTAATTTATGCTTTGGTCAAGATTGTTTGTTAAATAAAGTTAAGAAATTCGCTTCCAATGCTCTCTTTTGTCACTTAAAGATCTTTTCTTTTTGTTTGATAGATGCTTGTAGCAATTTGGACAAGAGAAACCCTCTTCATAATAAGGAGATGAGAGCTCTTCGTCTGTTAAAGGCATATTACATCCATAGCACAACTTACACTGCCCTTTTTGTAAGTTCTTGTTTACCGAAACTCTATAATCAAAAACAAAACATTCTCCAATCCATGATGAAGCTGGAGTGTTCTCAAAATATTTTAAAATACCTCCTTTAAGTTGGTAAGTATCAATTCCATTCTTTTTCATTAAAGGGCCAGCTTTCTCACAACGAATACCTCCCGTGCAGTAAATGGCTACTTTTTTATTTTTAAATCTTAATTTATTATCTTCTATATAACTCTTGAATTCTCTGAATGTTTTTATATCTGGATTAATGGCTTTTTTAAAACGACCTATCTTAAATTCATAATCATTGCGAGTATCTAAAATAATAACATTATCTTGGGTAATAAATTCTTCCCATTTTTTTGGGTTGATAAATTGACCTTTTTTAATTTCATCAATTGTTAAATTGAAATCTGAAGTAACAATTTCTTCCTTAATATGTATTTTAAATTTTTTAAAAAATGTTTTTCCGTCAAAATTAGAGAGTTTTATATTTTTTTTTTGAACTCCAATTTTTTTTATAAAATCAATAGTTTCATGCCTATCTATATTATTTACAGCTATTGTTCCATTAAGACCTTCGGGACCAATAAGAATTTTTCCTTTAATTTTAATTTTTTCAAAAAAATTATGAATATCATTTTTAATATTATTGAGATTTTTAATTTCAAAAAAGCTGTAGAAGGCAATTACAACCATAATTACTTTTTACAATAAAACTAAACTGAGAGCAAATAGGAGTGCTAAAGGGCTTTAGTTTTGTCGATAAATTGGTTTTCAAATTTTGCCAATTGTGGCATAAATTTAAACCAAGCATCTTTTAGTGCCTCTACAAACTTCTCAGTAGAGTCATTGGAATGGCAAGGTGTTGGGGTAATTCTTATTCTCTCAGTTCCTTTAGGGACTGTAGGATAATTAATAGGCTGAACATATACTTGATGTTCATTTAATAAAAAATCGCTAATTTCTTTGCACAGCTTACTATCTCCTATTAAAACAGGGATAATGTGAGAACCAGAGTCTAAAAATGGAATTCCAGATTGACGTAATTCTTTTTTGACATAGTTAACATTTTCAAAAAAAGTATTTCTGAGTTCTTTATTCTTCTTGACTTGTTTAATGCTCTCTAAACTACCTGCGGCTACAGCAGGACACATCGAGGTGGTGAATATAAAGCCTTTAGAAAAGCTTCTGACAAAATCAATTATAGTATTAGAAGAGGCGATATAACCACCAGCAAGACCAAAGGCTTTAGCTAGTGTTCCGTTTATAATATCTATATGCTCTGATAATCCTTTTTCATCAGCTACTCCCGCAGCATTAGGTCCGTATAAACCTACTGCGTGAACTTCATCTAAATAAATTAGCGCTCCATTATCCTGAGCAACTTCAATTATATCCTCCAGGGGAGCGAAGTCTGACTCCATAGAATAAACAGACTCTAGGACAATTATTTTAGGTCTTGAAAAATCTACACCCTTAAGAATTTCTTTTAAATTTTTAACATTATTATGTTTAAAAATAGCTTTTTCTTTTTTACTAGCCCTAATACCTTCGATTAAAGAAGCGTGATTAAGTTCATCACTTAGCACTAAACAATTATCAAAGGCAGATATGATCGACTTCAAAGCTGATTCATTAGCGCTGTATCCTGAGTTGAATGCAAGAGCCCTTTCTTTTTTATGTAAGTCAGCGATTTCCTTTTCTAATTGGATATGAAAGTTAGTTGTACCAGAAATATTTCTAGTGCCACCGCTACCAGCGCCTAGTTTTTCTGCAGCTGTTTGCATGGCAGAAATTACATGCTTATTCTGACTCATTCCCAAATAATCATTAGAACACCAGACATCTATTTCTTCAGACCTACCTTTACTATGACGAGTTGCTTTGGGATATTGTCCAGCTTTTCTCTCGATATTATTAAAAACTCTATAATGGCCTTCGTCTTTAATCTTATCAATCTCTAGTTCGAGTTTACTTAAATAATTTGATTTCCAATTATGGCTTTTCACAGATATAAATTTATTTTTTTCAAAATGAAAAGAAACAACAATAAAGACGCATAATGCTTCAATTAATGGTCTTTTTGTCCTAGTTTAGCCTTGGAATAACTTCCGTACCTATTAATTCAATTGATTTCAATAAATTATCATGAGTAATGTCTGCAATATCCATTTGAAATTGAAATCTATCTATTCCCCCTAGGGCCTCACTGTGTCTTCTAATTTTTTCAGAAACTTGCTCTGGATCTCCTAATACAATTGCTCCTAATGGCCCTGTTTGTTGATCAAATTGTTCTCTAGTAACTGGTCCCCATCCTCTTTCTCTCCCAATTTTAGTAAACATTTTTGCATAACCCTCATAATATAAATTAACAGCTTCATCCATACTCTTAGCAACGTAACCTAAAGAATGAAGACCTACTTTTAATTTGTCAGGACCATGCCCTGCCTCTTTCCCCGCTTGTCTATAAATATCTACTAAAGGTCTGAATCTATGAGTATTGCCACCGATAATAGCAACCATTAGTGGTAGACCTAGGGTTCCCGCTCTAGCAAAAGATTGGGTAGTGCCTCCTACACCCAACCAAATTGGAACAGATTGTTGAATGGGTCTTGGGTAAATAGGTAAATTATTCAAAGCTGGTCGAAACTTTCCTGACCAATTAACAAACTCATTTTCTCTTATATTTAAAAGGAGATCGAGTTTTTCGATAAATAAGTCGTCATAATCTTTAAAGTCAAAACCAAATAACGGAAATGCTTCCGAAAATGACCCCCTACCGGCAACCATCTCTGCCCTTCCGCCTGATATTAAATCCAGCGTTGATAGGTTTTGAAAAACTCTTACAGGGTCAGCAGCACTGAGGACTGTAACTGCACTAATTAATTTTATATTTTTAGTGCGGGCAGCGGCGGCAGATAAAATCATAAAAGGTGCTGAGTCTAAGAACTCTTTGCGATGATGTTCTCCAATGCCAAATGTATTTAAACCAACCTTATCTGCAAATACAATTCTTTCAATAACGTTATTAATAGATTGGACACTATTTGCTCCTTCTCTTTTATCTGCAAAACTATCTATACCTATTTCCAAATTTTTAACTAAAATTTTTCAGTGTTTGACCTAATCTCAACTTCCCAAGACCAAGCAGATTTATCTTGTTCATAAAAATTTAGATATTGTTTTGCGATCTCATCAGGATGAACCATTTGATAGTCTCCAATTGGTTTTCTACCAATTCCCCCGTCAATGATAAAATGTCCTATGTGGATATTTTGAGGATGAAGCTCCCTTGCAAGAGATTGTGCTAAACCTCGAAGACCAAATTTACCAATTGCAAATGAAGCTGATTTTGCAAATCCTTTAATGCTTGCGGAGGATCCTGTAAAAAAGATATTTCCCCCACCTTCTTCTAACATTCTTTTTGCAGCTTCTTGAGCTACAAGGAAGGCTCCGTAACTATTAACCTTTATAGTTTCAAGCATTTCATCTTGATCAAATTCTATGAATGGTTTAATGATTCTTAAGGAGGGGTTATAAATAACAATATTAGGTGTTCCTAATATTTTGTCAGTTTCTTCAAATAAATTTTTAACACTATTTTTATCTGAAGAGTCACAACTAAAGAGTTCAGCCCCTATCTCATCTTTTAAAGAATTTAGCTTATCTGTATTTCTAGCTACTAAACCAATTTTCATACCTTTGGCATGGAATGTTCTAGCTAAAGATGTGCTCAGACCTGGACCAGAACCCACAATTAACAGAGATTTTTGACTCATATTTATAATATTTATTAAGTATCATATTTGTCAATCACTTCAAATTAGCTATAAAGTCTCGCTAAAATTGTATTAGTGACCATTATTTGTTATGTCTTAATTCCATCTTAATTTATGAAAAATTTAATTTTATCATCGCGAAAAAGTTTCTTAGCTAGAATTCAAACAAGAATAGCTTCAGAAAAAATAAAAAAATATTTTTCTGGCATTATACAATTTGATTATTCTAACTCTTTAGGAGATACCGACTATTCAAAGAAAGCTTGGGAAAATCATGGTTTTGGGATTTTTACTAATACTTTAAGTAAAAAATTAATAAATAAAGAGGTAGATGTTGTTGTTCATTCATTTAAAGACTTACCAGTAAAGAGATCAAATAAATTATCATACATGTGTCTTGAAAGAGAAGATCCTAGAGATGTTGTCTTAATAAAAAAAACTTCTTTAAAGAAAAAAAAATTGGTTATAGCTACCTCTTCCCCCAGAAGAGAATACTATTTAAAATTATTAAAAGACTTTCTTCCTTATCAAAATTTAAAATCGGAACCTATTAGAGGCAATATTCAAACTCGATTAGAAAAAATATTAATATCTAATAATCAAGATGGGGTTTTTATAGCTAAAGCTGCAATTGATAGAATTTTTAAATATGGGGGAAAAGTAAGCTTAAAAGAATATAAAAAATTTAAATTTATTTTTCAAAAGTTTGAAAAAATTATACTTCCATTATCAGAATTTCCTAGTGCGGCAGCTCAAGGTTGCATAGTCTTAGAATTTAGAAAAGATGACCTTAAAATAAAGAGGATATTAAATAAAATAAATCATATTTCTTCACTGGAAGATTGTTTGATGGAAAGAAAATATTTAGCAAAATGGGGTGGAGGTTGTGCTCTAGATATCGGGGTTACAATAGAAAATTTCCTAGATAAAAAAGTATTATTCACAAGAGGACGAGACGCTCATACAAAAAAATATTTTAAAGAGAAAAAATATCTTAACAAAATTAATACCAAAAAAGTTCAAAATGTATTCCCTTCAAAGCTCTCCAAATATCAAATGTTTAAAAGAGAATTAAATGACTTTTCAAAAAAATTAGATAACAAAAATCTTTTGCTTACAAGAGGTGACTATAAAGAGACTAAATCATTGAAAAATGCATCTAATATTACTACTTCCGGTATTTCTACTTGGAAGAAAATCAATCAAAAAGGTATTTTAGTTAATTCCACCTTGGATGGATTTGGTGAGGATTATCGAGAAATTGAAGACTATTATAAAAGTAAGAAAGCACCACTTTTTAAACTATCTTATAAAGGAAATTCTTTTAAATCGAAATATTCAATAATTTCTCATTATAGCTTAGTTCCCTCCATTAATGAATTTACAGTTGATAGTTTATTCATTTCAGAAAGCTTTTATTGGATGAGTTTTTCGGCCTTTAATCTTGCCATACAATTAAGGCCTGATATTTTAAATAAGCGTAATTCCTGTGGACCAGGACAAACTTATCAGCAGATATCTAGATTTATTTCCAAAGAGAATTTAAACATATATCTTAGTTATGAAGATTTTAAAAAATATGAACTAAAATGAAAATATACTTTCCAAATAAATCATCATCCAATTTAAGTAAAAAGATGCTAATTCAACCGATATTTGTTGATCAACGTCTCAAAGTCAAAAAAAAAATAAAAGGACTAGGTAATAATTATAGCTGGACACAATCTACTATTACAAAGGCCATTGAAACTGATCTTAAAAAAGGAATAACAAATTTTTTGTTATTTATTGTCCCTACAGATAAACAAAAATTACCTGAGGATTTTAGTTTTCATTATGATGTAATCCACAACCTTAAAAAAAAATTTAAAAAAGATATAACTTTATTAATTGATACTTGTTTATGCTCCATTACTCCTGATGGTCATTGTGGTATTTCTCATAAGAAAAAAATTGATTTAAAACAAACTCATTATGCTCTGGGTTTAGCTGCCAATACTTATCTAGAGGCAGGAGCGGACATTATCGCTCCTAGTGATATGATGAAAAACACTACCCGCTACCTTAGAAAAATTTTCAATGAAAATGGTTTTCATCAATCTCAAATCATGAGCTATTCAACTAAATTTAAAAGTGGTTTTTATGGTCCCTTTAGAGATGCAGCAAACTCATCCCCAAAAGGGTTTGATCGTTCCTCTTATCAACTGCCAGTGACTGATAGAAATAAAGCTATTAATAGCTCCATTATAAATGCTGCCCAAGGAGCTAATTATTTAATGGTTAAGCCTGGAATGACTTCTATTGACTTAATTGCTGATATAAAGAGAGAAACATTATTGCCCACTGGGGCTTATCAGGTCAGCGGTGAATTTGCTAGCTTACAGCTTTTAGAAGCCAATAAATTAGGTAAATATATTGATCTCTTAAATGAGTCTTTAAATGTATTTTCCAGAGCTAAAGCAGACTTTATTATTACTTATGGAGCCAGAGATATTGTCAAATATTTATAACAAGAGATTTCATAACTCACTTCAAAAAAAAGAACAAGATGTTCCTCCTATTTGGATGATGCGCCAAGCTGGCCGATATCATAAACACTATCAAAATTTAAAAAAAAAATACACATTTGAACAACTATGTCGAAATCCTGAGCTTGCTTGTGAAGTAACATTAGGTCCTATTCTAGATTTTGATTTTGATGCAGCCATATTATTTAGTGATATTCTGTTTCCTTTAGATTATTTAGGAATGAAACTATCTTTTAGCCCTGGTCCAGTATTTCAAAATAATCTTACTCATCTAATGCTAAATCAGTATAATATAGATGAATTTGATGACTACATCCAATTTCAAAATCAATCTCTTCAATTAATTCGTAAAAGCTTACCCAAAGATAAAGCATTAATAGGATTTGTAGGAGGGCCAATAACCCTTTATCACTTTGCTATTAGAAATAATCCTATAGCTGATAATCTACTTTCTACAGCTATTCCTGTGTTAGAGAATATTTTATTTAAAAATATTGAGATACAACTTCGAAATGATATCGACTTGTTGATGATTTTTGACACTGAAGCAAACAACCTTAATGATGAGGATTTTATAAAACTTAGCATCCCTTTTATTGAGAAAGTATCTAACAAGTACCCTAATAAAATAGGATATTTCACAAAAAATATATCCTCCAATAAATTTCAAGAATTAAAAAAAATTAACTCGTTAAAACTAACCGTACTTGGCACTCGATATAATCTCCTTGAGGAACTTTCACAAACACACTTAAGCCTCCAAGGAAATTTTTCAAATGAACTTTTAACAATAACTGACCAAGATGATTTTATGTCAACTTTAAATGAGTTCATAAATTTTTATCAGTCTCACAGTCCTCTCCAAAGGGCTGGATGGATTGCTAGTCTTGATCATGGCGTTCAAAAGAGTACACCTGAGAGAAATATTCACCTTTTCATTGAGCATATAAGAACTAAATTATGTTGAAAAACGTACATTTTTATAATGGCATCATTTAAAGGCAATAAACACTACGTTCATGACTCTGGACTTAAGACTGGTGTTCTTCTGACTAATTTAGGAACTCCCGATGAACCAACTATCCCCTCTTTAAAAAAATATTTAAGACAATTTCTCTCCGATGGAAGAGTTATTGAAACTCCCAAAGCTATTTGGTGGTTAATTTTAAATGGTATTATTTTAAATACTCGTCCAGCTAAATCAGCCAAAAATTATAAATCAGTTTGGACTGAGGAGGGCTCACCTCTTCTGCTTTATACTAAAAAACAAAAAGAGCTTATCAAAAGTCATTTAGAGAAAAAGTATTCTAATTTAGTCTTTGATATAGGGATGAGATACGGCAATCCTAGCATTAAAAAAGGACTTAATAATTTACGTAATCAAAATTGTGATCGGATTGTAGTTCTTCCATTATATCCTCAATACTGTGCTGCTACTACAGGCTCTACTTTTGATGCTGTTTCTGAAGAGCTACAACAGTGGAGATGGGTTCCATCACTAAGGTTTATTGGAAGTTACTATGATCAACCCTTATACATAAAAGCTTTAAAAAATAGTATAGAAGATTTTTGGAGTAAGAATAAAAAACCCTCTAAATTAATTTTTAGTTATCATGGGATTCCAAAAAAATATTTAGATAAAGGAGATCCCTACCATTGCTTTTGTAGAAAAACTACAAGATTAGTTGCAGAAGAAATGAAACTTTCTGAAGGTAGCTATATGACAACTTTTCAGTCAAGATTTGGTCCGGCAGAATGGCTACAACCTTATACAGATAAAACTATTGAGAGTTTAGCTAAAGATGGAGTAGAAAATATTCATGTAATCAGCCCAGCATTTTCCTCTGACTGTTTAGAAACGATTGAGGAACTTAATGAAGAAAATAGAGAGATATTTATGGAAAATGGTGGAAAGGAATTTGGATATATTCCTTGTCTTAATGATCGAGAAGACCATATTAACTTACTTACTTCGTTGTTAGAAAACGAATTACATGGTTGGGTATGAGTGATAAAATAAAAGATCAACAGAATAAGGCAGAAAAATGGTTTCAACAACTTCGAAATCAGATGGTAGGTGCCATCCAAAATCTGGACGGATCAGCCTTTATGGAAAAAAAATGGGAACGACCAGGTGGTGGTGGTGGTTTAATGTCTATATCAAAAGGTAATCTTTTTGAAAAAGTTGGAGTGAATATTTCTACTGTCTACGGTGAATTTAGTGAAGAATTTAGAGAAAGCATGCCAGGTACAGAAGAAGATCCTAGTTTTTGGGCTAGTGGAATTTCTGTTGTGGCCCATATGAAAAACCCAAAAATAGCTGCAGCTCATTTTAACACTCGATATATTTCCACTAAAGGCAATCAATGGTTTGGTGGGGGCTGTGATTTGACACCTGCAATTCCTGAGAAAATAGAAACAACAAATTTTCATGAAGGTCTTGAACGAACTTGCAATCAACATGATGAAGGTTACTACAATAATTTTAAGAAACAATGTGATGATTATTTTTACTTAAAGCATCGAAAAGAACCCAGAGGGATTGGGGGTATATTCTTTGATTATGTTAATACAAATTTTGAGAAAGACTTTTCTTTTATTAAAGATACAGGTCAATATTTTATTAATTTTTTAATTGATAACACAAAAAGGAAAAAAGATTTTGAATTTGATCAAAATGATTTAATTACTCTTTCAAAGAAAAGGTCTCGGTATGTAGAATTTAATCTTTTATATGATCGAGGAACTTTATTTGGTCTTAAAACAGGTGGGAATATAGATGCTATACTTATGTCTATGCCACCAAATGCGAACTGGGATTAGATAAGATCTATATCTTTCGAGAAAAGATCTACCTCTTTCCAATCTGTAAAATCATAACTTTTAGAAGTATCAGTGGGTCCCTTAGTAATCCACATAATCAATTTGATAATATTTTTATCTATAAATCCATAATTGGGGAAATCTATTTTTCCAGCAAAAACACCAAGTTTGTCAGGTAACCATTCAGTCTTTTTTAAAAATTTTTTTATGTAAGGATTTGTAGAAGGCTTATTTTTTTCTATTTTTCTAGCAGTTACATTTACTGAGAAAAAGGTAGTTCTTTTACTTTCAAGTAGTGATTTATTGTTTTTTATAAATTTATATAAATTTTTACTGTGATCTCCATATCTCACTGATGCTCCTATAATTATATGATCAAAATTTTTTAAATCTCCAATTTTGATATCAGATATGCTTTCCATAGGTGAGTGACTAAAGTTATTTTGTAACCTCTGGCATATTTTTAAGGTTTGCCCATCTACGGAAGAGTAAATAATAAACTTTTTCATTAAGTTTTATTACATAAGTTATTTGAATAGAGCAATTATTTAGTGTATGAAAAAGTTATGCCAACAGAATTTAAATTTTTAGGTAATAATATGGAGAAAATTTCATCTTATTATGGTGCTTTCTTAATTATTTGGGGGTTCGCAGTCAGTTCCTTAAGTAACAGTGAGTCTCTGACTTCACTAATACCTACTTTTCTTGGTATCTTAATCTTAGTATTTGCTTTATTTGCTTTATTTATTCCATCCAAAAAAAAACTTTTTATGCATATAGTAGTAATGTTTGGACTAATTACTTTTATTGGTGGTTTAGATCTTTTTAGAAATTATAACAGTTTATTCAATAATTTTTGGGGTGATTTATCTAAACTTATGATGTTGACCACAGGCTTATTTTTTACATATCTTTGTATAAAATCTTTTATACACGCAAGAAAACAAAACAGTAAATAGGTAAAAATTTCTTAAATACATCTCTTTAAAAGAGAGATATATCTTTTTTAAATTATGGATCTCACACAAGGGAATATAAAAAAACAACTTATAAATATGGCAATTCCAGCTGGAACAGGCCTATTTTTCTACACTCTATATAATATCGTTGATACTTTTTATGCTGGCCTAATTAGTACAGAAGCAGTTGCAGGGTTAGCTATCTCTTATCCATTATATTTCATTTTATTAGCTTTTGCTGTGGGATTTGGGCAAGGCGCAACAGCACTTATTTCCATCTATATTGGTAAAAAAAAAGAAGATGAGGCAATTAAAATTCATACTCAAGCATTAATCATCGCTTTATTTATATCTTTGCTTGTAGGTTTCATAACTTTTGTAACAGCCAAATCAGTTTTTATTTTTTTTGGAGCAGATGGGATTTTTTTAGAAAATGGTCTCAAATATTTTCAAATTCTATCTATTGGAGCTCCTATTTTTATAGTTTCATTTGTGATTAACTCTCTTTTATACGCTCAAGGAGATACAAGAAAAAATAGAAATGCTCTCATTATAAGTTTTTTTATTAATTTAATATTTAGTCCTTTTCTTTCTTTGGGCTTAGGTCCTTTTCCTGCTTTAGGAACTTTAGGAATAGGCTTAGCTACTGTTATTTCTCAACTTTTTCATTTTTTTTATTTAGGATATTTTGCTTATAAAAGTCCTTTATTTAGGAAGTTCAAACTTAGCCATCTAAACTTAGAACTTGAGATAATTTTAAAAATTTTGAAGCAATCTTTACCCTCTTGTATGAATATGTTGCTAATTGCAATCGGTTATTTTATTACTCAAAAATTTGTAACAAGTTATGGAGCCAGTGCTAGTGCGGCTTATGGCATAGCCTTAAGAATAGAACAAATTATTTTATTACCAGCTATAGGTTTTAGCAGTGCTTTATTAAGTATGGTAGGGCAAAATTATGGAGCTAAGAATTTTGATAGAATTTATAGGGCTTTTATAATTTCCCTTCGAATTTCCATTTATATGATGATTTTTGGAGCCTGTATTCTTTTTTTTGCCGGGGAAACTATCGCTCTACTTTTTTCTAGAGACAAAAATGTGATTATGATTGCTGGTAATTATTTATTCATGGCAGCTTTTTTATGTTTTATTTATCAAATCATAGATCGTAGCGACTCTGTTTTATCAGGTATGAGAAAACCTATAGTAAATGTTATTTATACTTTTATTCGTTTAGTTATGCTCCCTCCATTTGTGATTTATCTTTTTTCAGAAAATTTAAAATATGGGCTTAATGGAATTTGGTGGGCAATATTTACCACTAATGCACTTGGTTCAGTCTTGATTTATATCAGTATGAGGTACCTATATAAGAAAGAATATAACAAGAATTTAATTAAAATTACTTAAAATCTTTGAGGTCTTCTAAATGCTTACTAAGAGCTTTAGTTGAAAGTTGGATTTCATAGATAAAAAGTATTATAGCAATGGAAAAAATTAAAACACTTAATCCAAACAAATTTAGAGCTAAAACTTCTATATTTATATAATTAGTAAAAATAGTGAGTAGATTAAATAAGAAACTTATACCAGACAAAGTTTGGACTGATCTCACCAATGTGAGACGACGAGTTAATATTTTTATTTGATCAAAATAATGGTCAATCACTATTTCTGATGATTTGGTTGTTATTAATTTATCGTGTATTTTTCTAATTAAAGTAGCTAAGGATGTATACCTATTGCCAAAAGATATCATCATTAGGGGTATAGCAGGAAACAGCAGTGCTGGATAAAGTGTTGAGAAATTATTCATTAAAATTTTTAAGAAGAGTGGTTAGTTACGAAACTTAGGAGGGTTTAGCTGAGAAATTCTAACTAGGAAGATAGAAATATTCTTAAAAACCACTCTTCTTAGTTAAACTAAACTACATAAAAGATGAATAAAAAGAATTGCTATGTTCGCACAATCAATATGCATATTTTAGATATCAAAATTTAAGGTTAATTTAATTAATAGATGATTTTAAAAATTTTATTATAAGAAATAAATATTACTAGAAGAGTCAAATAAGAAACAATAATTATATTAACTATGTTCCAAATTTTTTTATTTAAAAAATATATTCTTAAAAAATAAGCACCATAACCAATGAAATAAAAGAAAAGAAATGATGCAAAACTAGCCCCTAATCCAAAATATATCTTTTGTTCAAGCTGATTATAAGATTTCGATAAATTTCCTAAGATAAAGACAGTATCAGAATAAACATGTGGATTTAAGAACGTAAAACCTAGAGTTAAAGAAATTATTGTTGTTTTAGAAATTTGATTATTATTTAAAATCTCTAGTGGTACTTTGAATGTTTTGAGTTTACCCCAAATAAAATACATCAAAAATATTATTAATAAGATATTTAAGATAAGGGTTAAACTATCTGTTAGATAACTCTGCACTGAGTAAAAAATAAAAATACCTAAAAAAATTAAAATAAAATCACTTATGGCACATATAGTAGTAACTAAGAAAATATGATTTTTTTTTATTCCCTGTTCAATTACAAAGAGATTTTGTGCACCAATAGCTAAAATAAAGCTTAAACCTGTTGTAAAACCGAAAATAAATTCATTCATGACAATTTTGCACAGTTTATATTCTTTACACCTAAAATCTATTTAGTAAATTCTCAATGTGAAAGTTTTTATTGGAGCAATTTTTTTTGTAACATTATTCGTATATGTAGTTACTGAAGGATTTACAAAAATTACTCTACCTCTATAAATCTTTTCTTTTTTTCTCTTTTCCACTCATCACTGAAACGCAACGTGCCCATGTGCATAGGTATTCCCTTTTTAACAATAAGATTATCTTCTGTAAAATTTATAAAAGACGAGTGAAGATATTTAAATTCTAGTAAATGGTTAAGAATTCCATAATTTATTTCTTTGATAATTTCACTATCGACGTTTTGATTAGTAATAAATACATAGTTTTTATCAGCCGGAAAATATAAAACAGATCTAATAGCCAAATTTGAAGGCCTATTAAATAAATCATCTTTTTTTACTACGGCATATTGAAATTGATTTTGTTCAATTTTTTTAATGATTTCATCGACACTTTCATCAAAATGGATTTGGCAATCTAATGTATTTGAACCACCAAAACTATGAGAAATTCTAAGCTCTCTATCTAAAACCTTACAAATACTTTTAGATAATACATACTCCATATCAAGGGGTGATTTCACCATTATTGTTAAAGAAATATCCTGAGTAAGAGCTAGTAAAGAATTAAACTTCAAAATTATTATCAATATTATTGATAGAAACAATTTTAAATACATAGATTACTTTTAACATAAAACATTCTAAATTAAGCCTTTATTTTAATTTATGCTTAATTTTTCAGTCATAGCTATAATTGCAAGTTTTGCTTATGCCTTAGAGAGTATTTTTGGTTTTGGTGGAACAATTATATTTTTAGGAATTAGTGGTCTACTTTACGATTTTAATTCACTACTCAAACTGGCAATGTTTGTTGCCATTTCATCAGGTCTGGCTGTCTTAATCCAATCTTACAAACATGTCTCTTGGAAACATCTCATTCAGATATTAATTTATACAATCCCAGGGGCATTGTTGGGAACCTATTTAATAACATACCTCGACTCGAACTTGCTCATTAAATTATTTGCGATAATTCTCATAATCTATGGGTGTTTTAACCTTTTTTTTCCAGATCGTGAGATACCCAGTTATTTAAAGAAAAGCCTTGTAGTATTAGGTGGTGTAATTCAAGGAATTTATACTATTGGAGGTCCTTTTGTATTAATGGGCTATAAAGATCATTTTTCTTCTAAGCAAGAGCTTCGCGCCACAATGGCTGGATATTTTTTCTTAATCAATTTAGGAAGAGCTATTTTTCTAATAACCCTTGGTGAAAGCTACATAGAGATTATACAAACATACTATCCGGTAGCTATTTTAGTCATGATTAGTGTTTGGCTTGGATACCTTGTCCATAAAAGAATACCTGAGTTCTTATTCAAAAAATTAATTATTTTTGCTATTACTTTGATTGGTGTATTAATTCTATTAACCAAATGATTGATTGGAAGTCTTATGGACCTATATATACAGTTGCCCCGGGGATAAAAAAGATTGAAGAACTTCCCATTATAGAATTTGATGATCAAGAAGAGAGATATTTAAGACTTAAAAAAAAAGCTAAAGAAAATATTTTTTTTGATAAGCTTTTTTCGCTTGAGCATGATGAAGCTATTTGTAAAAAATTTAATTCTATATTAACAAATGAATATCCAAATAAGGATTTCAGCTTCAATAATTTTCAAGAACTAGGATTTTGCCTTCAAGAGGATTTAGCCGTTTTTCATAGAAGTAATAAATTAATTGCTCTTCATGTATCTTTTCCCTCAGTTTGGGTACCAAAAGAAAAAATAGGTCTAACATTTAGTGCTGTTCATCAACCTGTCCCAGGAATGGAGGCTTTTTTAAAAAATGAGGAAAAATATGTTCAAATGATGGTAGACGCCACGTCTCCTATTATTCGATATGTATGGGGTGAGCATTTTGGTTATTTTTTATCTAAAGAAGAATCTTTGAGCCCACAAGAAAAGGTCATGCATACTGAGAGACAAACTTTTATAGGCATTCCTGATAGTGATATTGGAGTATTTCTAATCAAAAAAAAAGTAATTTTATATAAGGATACAGACGAGGACTTCAAAAATTGGTATCAGAAGCAAGTAGACTCTATGTCAGATGCGCAAAAAAGTTATAAGATTAAATAATATATGAGTCGATACTAGAGATCGAAAAAATTCCTGAAATGAATAATAATCAGAGTTTTATTTTTCCTGATTATCTTCTGGTGATGCGTTTGGGTTCGTTAGTCGCTCTAACTCCGCTAACTCTTCTTCCTCACGTTTAGCCTCACGTTTAGCTTTTTTGGCCGCTAGTTTTTCCTGTTTTTTGCGTTCTTTTTCCATAGCTCGCTCACCTGCTTTGGATTTATAGTCAAAGTGTAGTCCCATGACTTTATTATAACATAAAAAATTATAGACAAAAGTTTCCTCTCATCTTTTTTTTCAAAATTAATATTTATTTTAAAATATGCTTAATTATTTCAAGCCAATTTTGGTGATAAATTTTATGCATAAGATTATCGTTGAAACCTTGGTCGACTAGTAATTGGGTTAACTTTGACATTCCCAATACACTTCTTAAGTCCTTAGGCATCATAGCACCATCAAAATCAGATCCAAAACCAACATGATCTTCTCCTAAATAATCAATAAGATACTTAAAATGATCAGCTATTAATTGGATATTAGTATCAGATAGCATTTTTCCATCTTTTCTTAAAAAAGCGGGAGCAAAATTTACCCCTACCATACCTTTTGTGTCTTTTATAGCATCAAGTTGTTGGTCTGTTAAATTTCTAGTATGAGGGCATATTGCATGCGCATTACTGTGGGTAGCTATCAAAGGGTGAATAGAGTTTTTAGCAACATCCCAAAATCCTTTTTCATTAAGGTGTGAGGTATCAACAATTATATTTAAATCATTACAATGTTTTATCAGCTCAATGCCAAGATCTGTTAAACCTCCACCAACATCAGGAGAGCTTGGGAAAGAAAAAGGAACGCCTTCTCCAAAAATCGTAGGTCTTGACCAAACAGGACCTATTGATCTAAGTCCTGTGCGGTAAAGAGCCTCAAGGTTATAAAAATTTTCATCAATACATTCTGCTCCCTCGATATGCATGATAACAGAAAGTGATCTTTCCTGAAAACTTTGCTCTAGTTCTTCTCCATTTGTGCAAATTTTAACCTCACCTTGAGAATATTTTTCAATTTGGGATAAAAGAGAGATTTTTCTCATCACTATGGGGAGTGCAATATCACTTTCAATTAGCTCAGGTAAAGGAAGAGAGTATTGGTCTTTTTTCATATCATCATATTTAATAGGTTTATCACTATCTGTAATGGCCGCCTCTTGAGATGGTACATATATTGCAAAGAAACCCCCTTTAAAATTAGCTTCTTTCATTCGAGGAAGGTCGAGCTGACCTTCATTATCTCCATTTAAGAAATCTTGATAAGCAAGAATATGATTTTTTAGATATAATCGAAAAAGCACATCGTTGTGACCATCAAAAGTATTATATTTTTCCATTTGATCATCATCATAACATTTTGTTCTTGTGGAACTATAGTCAAATGCTTATTGTGCCTGCGATGGATTTAGCAACTTTTTTCTCTCTTGCTTTAGCGGCTTTTATTTTTGGCATTTCACCAGGACCTGGAACACTAGCAGCACTATCAGTTTCTACAACTCAAGGGCTTCGATCAGGTTTGGTATTAAGTGCGGGGGAAGGAGTTGGTGATATTATTTATCTTTCTATGGCTATATTATCTTTGGGATATCTTTCACAATATTTAGAACCCGTTATGAATTTAGTGAGATGGGTTGGTGCTGGATACCTGATTTATTTGGGAATATCTCAATTCCGATTAAAGTCTTTAGATTTTAATAGGAAGTCAAATCAAACAAAAAATTTAATTAAGCAATTTTTTATTGGATTTCTAATCGGTGGAACCAATCCAAAAGTTATTCTTTTTTATTTGTCTGTTATTCCATTATTTTTAGATCTAACCAATATTAATCTCATAACAGGGTTTCAAATAATTATTACTGTTTACGTAAGTGTTTTTGCTTCTTTAGTGGTGGTTTGTACTGCAGGAAATCAAATCAAATCTTGGGTATCACACCCTTCTTCGGCTCAAAAACTAAATAAGTTTACCGGCATAATAATGATAATAGTTGGATTACTGTTGGCAGTCTCATAACGTAACATTAGCTGTCTTATTTTAGCAAAAGTAAATTCCTAATTAAGTAATATAAATTTATTCATGAAAGGAAAAATAAACATGAATAAAATTTACGGATTTACAGGAAAATCATTAAACTTTTGGCTTGGTCTTTTTAGCTTTGCTAAAGAGGATGGAATTGAAAACTTTTGTAAAGTAGAATATGGAAATGATTGGAAATGGGCTTATACTCATTATCAAAAAAATAAATCATTCCCATCAGTACTGAAGCAGGCTGCTTAATGGGTGACTTATTTAAAACATTAAAAGAAGTTATCAAACTTAGCAAAATCAACTCAAATTCAATACAAAAAAGAGATGAGCAATACTTAGCTCAGTCAAATGACTTATTTGATTTAGAGCGAAGACAAAAGGAAATAGACTCTCGTTTTACTAGAAAATTATAAAGTGCCCTTTCTTAAGGGCCTTTAGCCTAATTTAAAAGCCAAATTTCTACAGCAACAAAAATAAAAAGCCCTGCAAAAATAAGATTAACTATATTTTTGGGTCTATTGAAGTAGTTAGAAAATTTTTTAATTCCAAAAAAATGTCCGATTATGGAGTAATTCATTGCTGAAATAAAAAAAGACCCTGTGGCAAAAACTAATGCGATATTAAATGTCAAATTATCACTGAATTTAATGGTTGCCAAAGCAGACCAGAAAGCAAATGCCTTAGGATTTGTGTAGGCAACTATTATGGCTTTTCTCATACTATAAAAAAAATTTTTTTCATTAGTAGATTTTATAATTTGATTTTCATTTGAAAAATATTGTTTTCCAATTTGATAGGCAAGATAGAGCATATAGAGACTAGCAAGAATTTTAAGTAATAGGAAACCCCATCCCATTAGATTAGAAATTAGAAAAGAAATACCTGTCGTTGATAACAAACACCATGTAAATGATCCAATAGCTGTTCCTGTGGCTGCTCCCCATATTTGATGTTTATTTCCCCCCATTCCTACGGATGCCACAAAAAAAGTATTGGGCCCAGGAAGAAAAACGGCAAAATAAAAGACTATCCATCCTGAGAGTAAGGCTGAAAATACTTCATACATATAGAGGTTGTTCTAGTGGTTAAGAATTTGACTTAAGAAAAGTTTTGTACGATCACTCTTTGGATTGTTAAAGAAATCCTCTGGTTTGGCTTGCTCTACTATTCTTCCCTCATCCATAAAAATCATTTGATCAGCAACAGTTTTGGCAAATCCCATTTCATGAGTTACAACTAACATGGTCATTCCTTCTTCGGCTAATTGAATCATCACATCTAAAACCTCTTTAATCATCTCTGGGTCAAGAGCCGATGTAGGTTCATCAAATAGCATAATATCAGGATTCATGGCGAGTGATCTAGCAATTGCAACGCGTTGTTGTTGACCGCCTGATAACTGACCAGGGAATTTTTGTGCTTGTTCTGGAATTTTTACTTTTTCTAAATATGCCATTGCCACTTCTTCAGCCTCTCCTTTTGGCATTTTTTTTACCCAAATAGGAGCTAAAGAAATATTATCTATTACTGATAGGTGTGGAAACAAATTAAATTGCTGAAAGACCATCCCCACATTTTTTCTTATTATATCAATGTTTTTAAGATCATTAGTAAGTTCTGTTCCATGGACAATAATAGTTCCATTCTGATGAGCCTCTAAACGATTAATGCATCTAATCATAGTAGATTTTCCTGATCCGCTTGGTCCGCAGATAACAATCTTTTGACCTTTTTCAACAATTAAATCTATGTCTTTTAAAACATGGAAGTCATCATACCATTTGTTGACTTTATCTAACTGAATAACTTGTTCTGTGCTCATTAACTATTATCTGTTTTTAATTTCTTTTCTAAATATAGACTATAGCGAGACATACCAAAGCAAAATAAAAAGAAAACCAATGAGATAAAAACATAAACTTCGTAATAAAGCTTTGTCCATGTCATATCCGCAAGAGCGGCTCTTCCTATTCCAAGCAAATCAAACAAACCGATAATTAAGACAAGGGAAGTATCTTTAAACAATCCAATACAAGTATTAACAATGGGTGGGATAGCTATTTTAAGCGCTTGAGGTAAAATAATTTTTCTTGTTGTTTGCCAATAGTTGAGTCCTAATGATTGGGCAGCCTCTATTTGACCCTTTGGAATAGCTTGTAAACCTCCTCTTATTGCTTCAGCCATATAAGCTGATTGAAATAATGTTACTGCTACTAAGGCTCTTAGAAGGTTATCTGGATTTACTCCATCAGGTAAAAATAAAGGTAGCATAACATTTGCAGTAAATAATAATGTTATTAATGGAACGCCTCTTATAAATTCAATAAACACTACACAAAGAGATTTAATTATTGGCATTTTTGATCTTCTTCCCAATGCAAGAATAATGCTTAATGGGAATGCTAACCCGATACCAGTTACTCCTAAGAAAAGAGTCACTAGCAAACCTCCCCACTTGTTAGTGCCTACTACACTCAAACCTGGCCCACCATAAAGCATGAAGTAAGCGATAAATGGGAATATAAAAGTAAAATATATAAAATATTTTCTAAAAGGTATTTTATCAAAAAGAATTCCAATTATAGCTAAGGGAAGAAGAGCATAAACAAAATTAACTCTCCATGCTTCCTCTATCGGATAAAGACCATACATGAATTGGTTCCATCTAGCATAAATTATGGCCCAACAAGCACCATACTCACCTGGCATTATATTTTTTGAACAATAAGTTCTATCTACAATAGCTTCACCATTAAAATTAACTCTAAAGTCTGCTGAAAAAACAGCCCAGTTTAAAAAAAAACTTCCAATTTCATATAAGAAAATCAGTGCTACAATTGTTATTAATGAATTAGTCCATGAAGAAAATAAATTTTTAATAATCCAATTATAGTATTTGTTACGGGAAATATTTTGAATACCTAAAGATGTCATGCGTTCCCCTTGAACTGGACTGACTTATTATAAATATTCATAAAAACTGATATTGTTAGACTAATTGTTAGATATGTTAACATTACCATTAACATAATCTCTATCGCTCTGCCTGTTTGATTAAGGGATATACCTCCAAAACCATGAACTAAATCGGCATATCCAATAGCAATTCCGAGTGAAGAATTTTTAGTTAAATTTAAATATTGTGAAGTTAGAGGTGGAATAATAACACGAAGTGCTTGAGGGATAACAATTAATCTCATTACTAAATTTGACTTAAGTCCAAGAGCTTGAGAAGCTTCCCTTTGGCCTTTAGATACAGAAATAATTCCAGAACGAACTGTCTCTGAAATAAAAGCAGCTGTATAAATAGACAAACCTAAAAGCATACCAATAAACTCAGGTTTAATTACCATTCCGCCTTTAAAGTTGAAGCCTTTTAAAACAGGTAATTCAAAGTCAAGTGGGCGACCCATTATGTAATAAACAAATATAGGAGTAAAAATTATAATAGCACTGTTAATTAAAAAAATAGGATATTGCTTTCCAGATACCTCTTGTTTTTTCTTTAAAGATTTTTTTAGAAAAAAAGTGAAAACTATTGCTAGAACAAAACTCCAAGCAACAATGGAAAAACCATCTTTAAAAATCGGAGATGGAGAAAAAAGACCTCGATTAGATAAGAAAAAATTTTCAAAAATAGGTATGGCCTGTTTGGTTTTAGGAAGATGAAGAAGAATACTATAGTAAAGAATTATTTGAAGAAGCACTGGAACATTTCTTGTGAACTCTACATAAACGTATGCGATATTTCTAAAAAGCCAATTTGTTGATAGTCTGATTATTCCAACTAGGAAACCTAAAATTGTTGCCAAAAAACATCCACATATTGCTATCAACAAAGTATTTAATAATCCTACAAAGTAAGCTCTTAAATGGGTGTCTTCACTTGTAAAAGGAATTAATCTTATACTTATGTCGTATCCAGCAGACATGTTGAGAAAATCAAAACCAGAGCTAATACCTCTTTTTTCTAAGTTATATGCAGTCTGCTGAACAATAAGATAAATGAATACAGCAAATAGACCAATAACGAGTGTTTGGACAAGAAGAGATCTGGACTTCTCATCGAAAATAATTTTCCTGATTAAGCTAGTCTGCATAAGAGTTTAAATTTGTTTTTTTAAAAGTTTTAAGGGTATGGGTTTAAACCCATACCCTTGATATTTCTATCTAAATGGAGGTGCGTATAAAATACCACCATCTTTGTATAATGCGTTTAAGCCTCTTTGAATGTTAATTGGTGTATTTGGACCAATATGCTTTTCAAAGCTTTCTGAGTAGTTACCAACCTGACTTAGGATGTTAGCTGCCCAATCATCTGAAAGACCTAGCATTGCACCATAACCTGGCTCAGCACCTAGAAGTCTTAACACTTCTGGATTATTTGAAGTCATCATAGCATCAACATTACCTGAGTTGATTCCTAATTCTTCACCAATAATCATAGCATTTAGAGACCATCTTACGATATCACCCCACTCACTATCACCGTGACGAACAGATGGGCCTAAGGGCTCTTTAGAAATGATTTCTGGTAAAACCATATGAGCAGATGGATCTGGATAGCCAGCTCTACTTGCATATAAACCTGAAGCATCAGTTGTGTATATATCACATCTACCAGCTAGGTAAGCTGCATCAGCTTCAGAGTTTGTTTCAACAGGTACTGACTCGTATGACATTCCATTAGCTTTAAAGTAATCAGCTAAATTCATTTCAGTAGTTGTACCAACTTGGATACAAACAGAAGCTCCATCTAATTCTGATGCACTTGAAACTCCAAGATCTTTATTTACCATGAAACCTTGACCATCATAATAATTAACACCAACAAATTCTAAACCAAGATCAACGTCTCTTGATAAAGTCCAAGTTGTATTTCTTGAAAGCATATCAACTTCGCCTGATTGAAGAACAGTAAAACGTACTTTTGATGTTAATGGGATATATTCTACTTTTGAAGCATCACCGAAAACAGCAGCTGCTACAGCTCTACATACATCAACATCAATTCCTTCCCAAACACCAGCGTCATTAGGAGCACCAAAGCCCGCTAAACCTGTGTTGGAACCACACATTAGTTTTCCTCTTTCTTTAACAACGTCTAAAGTGCTTCCGTGGCTACCAGCAATTGCTGAAGAAACACCTAGTGTTAAAAGAAGAGATATAAATAAAGACTTTATTTTTGTCATTATTTCCTCCTTATAATTATAAGCTGATGCAGTATAGACATATCTTTCGCGATACAAAACACTAAAAAAGCCATATAAATCATGACTTTTTGGCATACTTTTATATTATTTTTTAATTTATTGGCTAATCTTGACCAAACAGATCTCTAGTAAAAATCTTATTTTGCACATCCTTGAGTTCAGAATGATTACGATTGCATATAATAAGGTCAGCTTCTTTTTTAAACTGGTTTAAATCTGTATAAATTTTTGAATTAAAAAAGGTATCTTCTTTAATATGAGGTTCGTAAATGATTACCTTAATACCTTTGGCTTTTACTCTTTTCATAATTCCTTGCACACTTGACTCACGAATATTGTCTGAGCCTTCCTTCATAACTAACTTATATACTCCTACTACCTTAGGATTGAGTTTAACTATTTGATCAGAAATAAAATCTTTTCTTGTGGTATTAGAGTCAATAATAGCTTCCATAATTTTTTGTGGAACATTATCAAAATTTTGAAGAAGTTGTTTTGTATCTTTGGGTAAACAGTAACCTCCGAAACCAAATGATGGATTATTATAATAGTCTCCTATTCTTGGATCTAAACTAATAGCATTTATTATCTCTTTAGCGTCAAGATCTTTGGATAGCGAGAATGAGTCCAATTCATTAAAAAAAGAAACTCTTAACGCCAAGAAGGCATTAGCAAAAAGTTTTGAGGACTCTGCCTCAGTGGATTTTGTAAATAATATTTTAACTGTTTTATCTTGAGTGCCTTCTAATAAAAGATTCGAAAATATTTTCGCTTTTTCAGAATGAGATCCAATAACAATTCTTGAAGGGAATAGACTATCCTGAAGGGCTACGCCCTCTCTTAAAAACTCTGGAACAAAAATAATCTCATTTAATTTATAATTTTTTTTTAGCTTTGAAGTAAAACCTACTGGTAAAGTAGAACGAATTATTATTGTAGCTTTACTTCCAATTTTTTCTAAATTTTTAATAGAGGACTCGACTGAGGAAGTATCAAAATAATTACTTTCTGGGTCATAATTTGTAGGTGTGGCTATAATTACAAAATCAAAAATTTGATCTTCTGGAAATCTGCTTGTAGCTTTTATATTGAGATCTTTTTTAGATAAATATTCACTAACTTGTTTGTCTTTAATTGGAGATATTTTTTCATTAATTTTATTGACTCTATTTTCATCTAAATCAAAACAAACTACTTCATTTTTTAAAGCAAGAAGTACAGCATTAGATGTTCCCACGTAACCCAGCCCTATAACTAATATTTTCAACATTAACAAGTTAGTCCATATAAATGAGGTAACAATAAGTTTTTTGTTATTAAATTATGTATATATGCGACACATGTGCTAATAATAAATAGAGTAAAATTGAAATTTTTCTTATAAATAGCTTATAATTTATTAGACATGTTGGTATATTGTATGCCAGAAGTCATTGTGAAAGGATCATTAGTACATTGTCAGACATAGATATAGCAAGAAAAGCCAAAAAAATTCATATTCGTGATGTAGCATCAAAAATAAATATACCTGAGGAAAATTTGATTCCTTATGGTCATGATATCGCCAAAATTGACTTCGATTTTATTGAAAAAAATATGTCTAATCCTGATGGTAAGTTAATTCTTGTTACTGCTATTAGCCCTACCCCTGCCGGGGAAGGAAAGACTACCACTTCTGTTGGTCTAACTGATGGTCTTAATGCAATTGGAAAGAAATCTATTGTTTGTCTTAGAGAACCTAGCCTTGGTCCTAATTTTGGAATGAAAGGAGGAGCCGCGGGTGGAGGTTATGCTCAAGTTGTTCCTATGGAAGAAATTAATCTGCACTTCACAGGTGATTTTCATGCCATTACTACTGCTCATAATCTTCTTTCATCGCTTATTGATAACCATATCTATTGGGGCAATGAACTTGAGATTGATCAAAGAAGAATTACTTGGGGTCGAGTAGTTGATTTAGGTGATCGTGCTCTTAGAAAAGTTAACGTCAACTTAGGAGGTGTCTCAAATGGTTTTCCAAGGGAAGATAAATTTGACATTACAGTAGCTAGTGAAATTATGGCAATTTTTTGTCTTGCAACTAGTGTTAAAGATTTACAAAAAAGAATTGGTGATATCATAGTCGCATATAAAAGGGATAAGTCTCCTATTTTTGCAAGGGATGTCAAAGCAGATGGCCCAATGACTGTATTATTAAAGAATGCTTTAATGCCAAATCTTGTTCAGACTTTAGAAAATAATCCAGCGATTATTCATGGTGGTCCTTTTGCTAATATAGCTCATGGCTGTAATACAGTAATTGCTACTCAGGCTGGTTTAAAACTAGCTGATTATGTTGTTACTGAAGCGGGATTTGGAGCAGATCTTGGAGCTGAGAAATTCCTAGACATAAAATGTCGTAAAGCAGGTTTAAAACCTAATGCAGTTGTAATAGTGGCAACAGTAAGAGCTCTCAAATCGCATGGTGGAGTTGAAAAAGCTGATCTTAATAATGAGAATGTGGATGCAGTAGAAAAAGGTTTTGAAAATCTTCAACGTCATATTGAAAATATTCAATCCTTTGGTCTTCAAACAATAGTAGCTATTAATAGTTTTACTTTAGACACTGAAGCTGAAGGAAAAGTGATCAGCGAAGGATGTGAAAAATTAGGTGTGAAATCTGTTCTTTGTTCTCACTGGGCAAACGGAAGTGATGGCACTAAATCACTTGCTGAAGAGGTAGTTAAAGTAGCTGAGTCTAGTGATACTTCAAAGTTCACATTTACATATGAAGATGATGTTTCACTTGAAGATAAAATCAGAGCTGTCGCCCAAAAAATATATCGTGCTGATGATATCGTTATAGATAAATCAATCAGCGATCAACTTAAAGGCTTTGAAGAAAGCGGTTATGGTAAACTTCCTATCTGTATTGCTAAAACTCAGTATAGCTTTTCAACAAATCCAACTTTAAGGGGAGCACCCACAGGTTTTACAGTACCTATAAGAGAAGTCAGGCTATCAGCTGGTGCGGGTTTTATTGTAGTAGTTACCGGTGCAATAATGACTATGCCTGGTCTACCAAGAGTTCCTAGCGCTAACTCTATCATGTTGGATGAAAATGGCTTGATACAAGGCTTGTTTTAAAAAATCAAAATTATTCTCTATATCTGTTTTATAAGGTATATTTAAAAGGATGTATTCTAAAACCACAAAAGGTGTAACTGTTACCGTAACACCATATTTTTTAGATGATCAATCTTCCCCACAAGAAGATCATTATGTTTGGGCCTATCAAGTGAATATTAAAAATTCTAGTAATACTAGTATGAGACTTAACCATAGAAATTGGGTTATTATTGACGCTAATGGCAAAATTATGAATGTTCAAGGAGAGGGTGTTGTTGGAGAGTTTCCAATTATACAACCTGGAGAAAGTTTTGAATATACTAGCGGAACTCCTTTAAAAACAACAAACGGAATAATGCAAGGTTTTTATCTTATGTCTCAAAGCGATGGGGAACCATTAAAAATAGACATACCTGCTTTTTCATTGGATAGTCCCTACAATAAAAAAAAATATCATTAAAGAAATTATTTAAATGTTTAATTTAAAACCAATTGCTCTGGTAGGTGGTACAGTTGTGTGCGCTGTTGGTTTTTTGTTATTTATACCATTAGTAGTTGAGGTAATTTATAAAACTGGCTCTTGGCAGTCCTATGCAGTTCCTATTCTTTTATATCTGATAGTAGGTGGGTCTTTAGTAATTACAAATAGAAATATTGAACTTAAGATTTCAACAAAAGAAGCTTTTATAATTACTGTTTTATCATGGCTGCTTTTATGCATTTTGTGCTCCGTGCCTTTTATTTATACCCAATCTAATTTGGGAATAATTGATGCTTTATTTGAGTCTATGAGTGGTATTACTACAACTGGATCCACTATAATTGGAAATTTAGATGAGTTACCAAAAGGTATTTTAATTTGGAGAGCCCTTCTTCAATGGCTTGGAGGTATTGGTATTGTAGTTATAGCTTTATTCATACTACCTTTTTTAAGAATAGGAGGAATGCAACTTTTTCACTTAGAAGGAGATGATCCTTATGACAAATTTTTACCAAAGATTTCTTCAGTTATTTCTAAAATTTTTGTTATTTATATTTTTTTAACAATAATATTATTTGGACTTTACTATGCTAATGGGATGACAATTTTTGACTCTGTAGCTCATAGTTTTAGTACTATTTCTACAGGGGGTTTTTCAACACATACCACATCTTTTGCTTATTTTGAAAACCAATCAATATTAATAATTGCAATTATATTTATGATACTTGGAAGTTTTCCTTTTTTAGTTTTGGCGCAAACAAGTATGAAAAATCCCTTAGCTACATTTAAAGATCATCAAGTTAAAATTTTTTTAATGATTTTAATGATTTCAGTAGCTCTCATTTATTTTTTTGCCAAAAATTTTATTAGTGGAGCTACAATAAATAAAATTGTCACGATATCTTTTAATACTATATCTATAATTTCAGGTACGGGTTTTGTAAGTGAAAACTATGAAAATTGGGGTAATTATGCATCCGTATTATTTCTAATTCTTATGTTCATAGGAGGTTGTGCTGGTTCGACTACAGGGGGCTTAAAGGTATTTAGGTTTCAAATATTATTTAAGTTTATATCTCTACACTTAAAGAAAATGTTACAACCTCATGCTGTGATAGCTAAACAATTTAATGGAAAAAAAATAAAAGACTCTACTTATGACTCTGTGATGAGTTTTTTCTTCATATATATAATAACCTTTGCGATATCAGCATTGTTACTTTCTTTTAGTGGCCTTGATTTCCTAACTTGTTTTTCTGCAGCGGCTTCAGCTATATCTAATGTTGGACCAGGTTTAGGTGAAATTATTGGCCCTGATGGAAATTATAGCTCTTTAACGAACTATGCTAAGCTAATTCTAATATTTACTATGTTTTTAGGAAGGTTGGAAATGCTTACTATTTTAGTTTTGTTCTTGCCATCATTTTGGAAAAATTAATTTAATTCAATAATCTTTTTACTTACGCTATTAAGTGCTTGGTGCATAATATTCAAGACGAGAATTTCTTGATCAGCAATTGAAAAACTTCCCTTAATTTCTCCAAATTCAGATGCTTTGATATTATATGTCTTTATTCTACTCGAGCTATTACCTTCCTCTTTAAATTCTATAACAAGATTAATTGAAATTTTAAAATATTCTTCATATTTTGATTTAGAAATATCAATATTTTTTACACTAACAGTCAAAGATCCATCTAAGCCATTAGTTTTAATTTTATTATCAAACCAATATTTAGTGATATTTTTCATATTATTCATATCAGTTTCATCTTCTAAGTTTTCTAAAACTAAATTTTTACTAACCGCATTAAATGATATCTTTTCAAAGTCAAATTTTTCAGGTTTCACAACATTCTGACTATTTAAATTACATCCCAAAAAGATAAGTGGAATAATTAAGATTAAATATTTAACCATTGTAAAATGCCTCTTTGTGCAGTTAATCTATTTTTGGCCTGGTTGAGTGTTATAGATTTATCACTATCTATTACTTCCTGAGTTACTTCCGATCCTATTTTAGCTGGTAAACAATGCATAAAAACACATTCATTCTTTGAGAGTGACATTAATTTGCGATTTACCTGAAATTTACTTAATAGTTTTTCTTTATTTGTGGTGTCATTCATTGAATTGAATACATCAGTCATTATACAATCAGATGATTTAATTACCGTTTCATCAATTTCAAAGAAGAAATCAATATTAACTGATTTATAAATAGTCTTGGAGAAATTAAGGTAAATATTTTTATCAGTAAATATATTTAGTTTTATATTTGAAAATATATTAACAATTTCAATAAGACTAAATAAGACGTTGTTACAATCACCAAACCATGAGATTTCAATATTTTCTTTTCTATCAAAATGCTCAAATAAAGTATACAGGTCAGAGATAGCCTGACATGGGTGAGACTTATCTGATAAAGCATTAATGATTGGTTTTTTAAAACTATCCTTAAGGATTTTAAATTTATTATGGTCAGAGGTTCTAAGAATAATTGAGTCTAAATATAAATTAAACATTTTAAAAGTATCCTCGATTGACTCTATTCTAGATAAATTTAATTCATCATATTTAATGTCAATATATTTTCCTGATAAATTATTTATTGCAACTTGAAAAGATAGTCTAGTTCTAGTGGAACTTTTTTCAAAAATAAGACCTAAATTATTGTTTTTAAGTATATCTGAAAATTTATTATTTAAAGTTTTAGAATAATCAAAAATTTCTAAGATATCATCTTGATTTAGATTTTTTATGTCAATGAGATTTCTCATTTGATCAGAGATAAAAACTTGAATTTTTAAAAAAGTATTTCATATCGTAAACAGGAATATCACTAATTTTCTTATATAAAGTTTTATACTGATTATGTTTTACAGCAAGAATAATAAAATCATATTGTTTTAAATCTGTTAATTTTTTTAATATATTTTCTTTGTATTCTATTTTAAGTGAATTATTTAAGTAGGGATCGTGTGCATGAATATGCTTATATTTTTTTAATAAGGATTGAAATAGAATAATATTTTTCGAATTTCTGAAATCAGGGCAATTCTCCTTAAAAGTCAATCCAAGAAATAGTATTTTAGCATTAATAGATAATTTTGTCTTTTTTATAGATTTTATAATGTCAGATGAAACTTTATTTATCATAAGATTATTAATATTTCTTCCTGCGAGAATTAAATCACTTTTTGCCCCTATTCTTTTTGCCTGATATGCTAAATAATATGGATCGATACCAATACAATGACCACCTACTAAACCAGGCCGGAAATCTAGGAAATTCCATTTAGTTCTGGATGCTTCTAATATTTGTTTCATAGGTATATTCATTTTTTTAAATAGAAATGTTAATTCATTTATTAAGGCTATATTTACGTCTCTTTGAATATTTTCAATAATTTTAGATGACTCAGCTATCTCAATACTTTCTGCTACATGCAAATTCTTAATAAAAGTTGAATAAAAGTTTTTAACTATATTAAGAGATTTTTTATTAGATGCTGATATTACTTTTGTAACATTTTTTATATTATTTTTTTTATCACCAGGGTTAATTCTTTCCGGGGAATACCCTAAATAAAAGTTTTTATTAAGAATGAAATTAGTATTTTTTTCAATTATTTTTTTTGATATTTCTACCGTTGCCCCTGGATAAACAGTTGACTCTAATATTATTAGATCATCTTTTTTAAGAAATTTTAATATAGTGTTAAATGCATTTTTAACTAATTTTAAATCAGGCTGATTTCTAATATTCACAGGAGTTGGCACAGTAACAATATAGATATTACAACCCTTAAGAATATTTATATCTGATGAAATAATTTTTTTTTTATTTAATTTCTTTAAATCTGAAATACCAATTTGTTTATTATAATCCTTTAATTTTTTTAATGAATCGATCCTGTAGGGATTTTTGTCATACCCAACAACATTAAAATATTTTGTGCTTAAATTTAATAAAGGTAAACCTACATACCCTAGTCCAATTATTGCTATTTTATAATTTGATTTTGTTATATTTGATATACCACTCATATAAATTCCTAATACCTTGTTGATATTGTGTCATTGGATTAAAATTTAAATATTTTTTAGCTAGTGATATATCTGCAAGTGTTGAGTCAACATCACCTTTAAGTTTTTTTTTATATTTGATTTTTAGTTTTAAATTTAAGTCTTTTACTAAAAAATTGACTATATTATTTAATAAAATTGGATTATTGCATCCAAGATTAATAATAGGATTTTTTAGAACTTTATTTATTTTATTGAAATTTACTATAGTTGAATTTATCCCATTAACTATATCATCTATGTATGTAAAATCCCTTATCATTTTACCACCCTCATAAACTGTAATTGGTTTTTTTTGGAAATAATGATCTATAAATTTATAAATAGCCATGTCAGGTCTACCCCATGGACCGTAAACAGTAAAGAATCTTAGGCCTACAAATTTAATATTATATAAGTGATTATAAACATTTGATAAATTTTCACACATTAATTTGGTGGATGCATATGTGCTGATAGGAGAAGATGTTTTATCCTTTTCATTAAATGGAGTTTTTTTGTTTGATCCATAAACTGATGAAGTGGATGCATAAATTATTTTTTTACATTTTATGCTATTAGAAAAATCAAATAATTTTAAAGATGCTGTAATATTGTTGTCAACATATGTATGGGGATTTTTAATTGAAAATTGAACACCAGCTTGTGCTGCTAAATGAATAATAATATCAAATTTAAATTTACTAAGGACTTTGTATGTTTTATCTTCTTTGAGATCACATCTAATAAAAAATAGTTTGTTAGATATAGAGGACTTTATTAACTTATTTTTAAAAATTTCTTTATTGAAACCGATTTGTTTAAGCCTATCCTTTTTAAGTTTTGAGGAATAATAATCATTAATATTATCTACTCCAAAAACGATGTGATTCGAAATGATTAAAGATTTCATAAGATGAAAACCGATAAAACCTGCGGAACCAGTTATTAATATTCTCATTTAAATTTAAGTTTTGAAATCTCTTTTAGTCAAGTCATATAGTAATATTAACAATATTGAAACAATAACTGATAGTAGTAATACATAAAATAAAACAACTGATTTTTTTTCAAAAGAATATGAGGAGAGTGTTGGATAGTCCTCTGGATTAAAATTATGACTATCTATAGAAGAAGATAAATTAGATATTATTCTGTTATTTATTAATATCTTATTTTCCAAACTCGAAATTTTTTGTTTAATAAAACTTATATCGCCATCTAAGACAAAATAATTTTCATAGTAAAAATTTTCTGATATTCTTTTATTTTCTCGAAGACCCTCTAAAGTTATAATTTTTCTATTCAAAATATATGCTTGATTATCTAAACTATCGATAATGAAATTCGTTTCTCTATTTGAATCATTTATAATACTTATTCTATTCATCATTTGTTCTTTTAATTTTTCAATACCAGTTTTAAGCAAGTTTGTGTATGCAAAGTTAATTAAACTAATATCTGTATCGATAAATAAAGTAAATTTAAAAAATAAAATACCATCTTCAAAGTAAAATGAGTTAGCCATAGTATCTATAAATAATTCACTTTTATAATTAGTATTCTTATCTATGAGAATATTTTCTATATTTATTTTTTTTTTTAATTCAATTAATAATAATTCCTCTTGATATTCTTGTTCAACAAAATGATCTCTGTACTCAACAATTAAATTTTCTTTATCAAATGGGAAATATTTATAATCATTTATTTCATTTATAATTACAGCTGTGGCAGGTATTTCAGATTGAACTGAGGTTTGTTGTGGGAGTAATAAAAAAACAGAGCAAAGAAATGTAAAAGATAAAAAAAGAAGTATTAAAAAGAATTTATAATAACCTAGGTATCTTTTCATTTTAAATATCATCAAAATTATTTATTAAATTTTCATATGGTATCCATGAATGTGCATTATTAGAAAATGTAAGCCATACTGATAAATATATAAAATATAACAAAATTACTATTATTTTTATTATCTTATATTCTTTATTTTTACTCATAAAACTTAAATTTGATAATATAAAAAATTGAGAATAAATAGTGTAAAGACTCAACCTATCTATGATTGTTGACAAGATTGGGTAAAATAATAATGAAATTACTCCAATGATATTTATTATACCGAAAGTATTTAAAATAAATATTTCTCTTGGTCTAAAATGCTTATTCATGAACTGAATTACAATCAAATAAGGAATAATATTAATAAATAATCTAATTAAGGTTCCGCTAGAATACATTTGACCATAATATGTAATAAATTTTGAAAAAATTATCTGATTAAAAAATAAAAAAACTATTATTGATATAATGAATAGTGAAAATAAAATTAAATAATTTGCTGTATATATTAAAGTAAGTCCAAAAATTAATATTGCAGATTTATGAGACAAAAAGGCTAAGGTTGAAAATAATAAATATTTATAAAATTTTTGATCTGTCCAAAAATATACTGCTATTAAAACAAACCCAATTGCCATAGATTGTCTTGTATATCCCATGCATATTACAACGATAAAATATGAAAAAGATAACACTGGAATTAAAAATTTATCTCTTTGCTTAGAGGCAATATAAAATAAGGGTGTTATTGCTAAGATTGCAGATATAAAGTTTACTAAGTGTACTCCTAAATTGAATTTACAAGCTAAAAAATTAATTGAATGATAAATAGGTTCAGAAATAATAAACGTGATAACTGAATTAATAGAAAAATTTGAAATTATAAAAGGGTTATTACAATTATTGTAATAAAAGTTATAAGTATACCAATCAGCCCCAACATTATGTCTTAAACCCACAAAACAAATAGTGAGAATATATAAAGTAATAAATATAGATTGTTTACTATAAAGACTTAACTTTGTTTGAAAAAAGCAGACACAAGATAAAATAAAAAAAAAGAAATAATAAATTAGCAAAATTTATATTCTTTTTCATGGTGATGAAAAACTTTATTTTCATCAAAATATTTTTCAGCAATTTTTCTAGAATTATTTGAGAAATACTTTTTAAGATTTTTATTATTTAAAATCTTTTTAATCATATTAGCCAGTTCATTAGGATTTATTTTATTTAATATAAGTCCATTAAATTCATGCTTAACTATCATCTTACAACCATATTTATTTGAAGCAATGATAGGTCTACCTATGGCTGCAGACTCAATTAAAATTCTAGGAATACCTTCATTATAAATTGTTGGAAGGATTACTATATCTGAGGACTCAATGTAATCAATTATGTTAGAGACATTTCCTTTATAAGAGCAATTAAAGTTATTGGTAGAAGATATTTCTTTAAATAATTTGGAGGATAGATATCTGGGATCTTTTTCAACATATTTACCCACTATAATAGCATTAAATATTACATTTTGTTTACTTAATATCTTACAGGCATCAATTAGTGTTTCGATACCTTTATCTTTTAGTAATCTTGATGCAAATAATAATGTGTTCGAATTTTTGATATTAACATATTTAAATCTTAACAAATTTACACCGGTGCCATTAACTATTGTGTATTTAGTCCTTCTCGAAAAAAAATATCTATTAAAGAATCTGTAATCCTGATTTTGTTGGAAAAAAAAATGAACATCTAAATATTTTAGGGAAAATTTAAGAATTATAGAAACAATAGATTTTTGAAAATTTAGATTATTTTTAGAAA
>CABXVZ010000010.1 GCA_902515765.1 uncultured Alphaproteobacteria bacterium
AAAATTTTTATCTATTTTATCATCTTGATCCAGAAAAGTTACAAAATCTATTAGTTTCTCATTTTCTTTTAAATAGTTAATACAATAATTTCTAGACCTTGTAGCGCCTCCAAAATTTTTATCAAATGTATGAAATAAAATTTTACTAAAATGATTATTATATTTATTAATTATTTGATTAAGTTCATCATTAGCATTATGTGAGCAGTCATCTATAATAAAAATGAAATCATATTTTTTCTTATGATGTATTAAATCATTTAATAATAAATCTAATGATTTAAAATTATTGTATGTTGTGATAGCAAGACAGTATTTCATAGATTATCAGTTATTATAAAGCTATTTATATAATTTCCGATGAAAATTAAATGATTATCACTTAATAATTCTTTTTTTAAAAATCAAGATAATTAGTAATACCATTATTAGAATTAATATTGGCGTAATAAACTCTATTTTAAGAAATAATTGAAAATTTATCGCTATATTATTTCTCATAATATCATCAAGTCCATTCCCTACACTACAGAAAATAAAAGACCATGGAGCAAATCCAATTAAGGATGTGTATATAAATTTTTTATTTTCTGCACCTAGACTTGCCAATAATAAGTTTTGTAAAAAGAAGGGTATTCCAGGAATTATTCGAATAAGTAGCATTAACTCTATATCATTCTTATTGAAATAATCTTCTATAAAAGAATATTTATTGAGAATATTTTTTTTTACATAATCTAAAAAAAAGAATTTAGCTATTGTAAAAATACCATAAGCTCCCAGGGTTCCCGCTAAAATAGCAATTATTGCCCCCACCCAAATACCAAACAAAAAGCCACTTACCATTGATATCAAAGAGGCGATTGGAAAATTACATAAAATTAGAAAACTATAAAAAAAAGTAAATGCAATAATAGAAACCAAATAATTTTGATAAATAAAATTTTGTATTATTTCAATTTTAGAGAGAATATTATTTATTTGGAAAAAATCTTTATTGAAGAAATATATCCCCCAAAAAAGAATAAATAATAATATTATTATAAAAAAGAGCCTTTTTTTATACACTTCCATTAAATAAGAAGCATCTCAAAAGAAGGAAGTATATTATTAAGTCTAAATCCTAATGATTGAATAGAGCCATTTATTATTAGTATTCCGGTGATAATTAAAACAGAACCAGTAAAAAATTGAAAATAAACCATAAATTTATTTATATTTGAAAGATATTTAACAAAGCTACCTATCGTCATTCCAACTAACACAAAAGGAATTGCAAGACCCAAAGAATAAAAAAATAATAGGACAATGCCATCTACATTATCATTAATGGCTATAGATAATATAGATCCTAAAATGGGACCAATGCAAGGACTCCACCCAAAAGCAAAAGCAACTCCTATAAGAAAAGGGAATAAAGAACTATTATTCCATCTTTCAAAATTTATTTTTTTTTCAAAACTCAAAGCATTAATTTTAATTAATCCAATAAAAAAAAGTCCAAGGAATATTATTAATAAACCAGATATGAAATTTAGTTGTTTTCTAAATTCAAACAAAATATCACTTAAAAAATCTATGGAGGCCCCCATAGTAATGAAAATTACTGAAAAACCTGATATGAATAATATTATTGAACGAAAATTTTTAATTTTATTTTGTTTGTTTGAATTTAATAGATCGTTATATGACTGTCCTATAATGTACGACATAAAACCTGGTACGATTGGCAATACACATGGTGACAAAAAACTAAATACACCTGCTAAAAAGGCGATAGTAAAAGGGATTTCTGAAGCCATATATAAGGTATAATATAATTATATAGTTATCTAAGTACATATGTTTGATAAAGAAATTCAATATTTTTTCCAAAAGCCCTTAAATTTTTTTGGTAACTATTTATTGAGATATTTCACTCCCAACCAAGTTACGCTTTTTAGTTTTTTATTTGGGATAATGATGTGTATATCAATTTTCTTTGAGCTTTATTACATAGCTTTATTATTTTTGATTATAAATAGATTAGGCGATGGATTAGATGGTGCAATGGCAAGACTTACATCACCGACACCATTAGGTGGTTATTTAGATATAGTTTTTGATTTTTTGATTTACTCTGGTTTTTTATTAGCATTTGGTTTAAATAATAATGATCATTTAACGTCAGCATTAATATTATTATTTTGCTATATTGGTACCGGGACAACTTATTTAGCCAATTCTGCTCTTAGCAATAGATTAAATTTGCCTAATAATAAGTTAGGTTTTAAAAATAAAATGATTAATAAAAATATTAAATATGCCTACGGATTAGTCGAAGGTTTTGAAACAATATTATTTATGATTTTATGTTTGTTGGCTCCAAATTTATTTAATCTTTTATCTGCAATCTTTATTATTTTATGTCTCTGTACTTTTATAACTAGGATATATGTCAGCTATAAAGCATTTTAAATTTTAAAATGATTTTCAATAATTTTTATAATTTTGGCACTATTAACTGCTAATTCAAAAGTTTCATCTGATATATCTAATTTATCATTACAAATTAAATCATGAAAATTTAAAAGTAAATTTTCTAAAGGGCTTATTTTTGTAATAGACTCTTGTAAATTGAAGTTTGTTCTTAAATTTTTATTAGAAAAATTAATAATTCTTTCTTTATATTTAAAATTATTACCACTTAAAATTTTAAAGATCTTATTTTCGTCTATGTCAGATAACTCAATATAAATATTATAGTGATAAGGATTTATATAATTTAATCTTTTAAGCTTTAAAATTTTAACATTTTTTGGCCCTCCTAAACAATAACTTACAATTCCTAAGGGGTGAGGACCCCAATCTGAGAGTGGAGAATAATCTCTTATAGGTCCTTGGTTTCCATCAATTATTTTAATCTTATAATTATTTTCATTTCTTATATTTAAAAATTTCTTTTTAAAATCATCATGATAAAAATGAAAATGATTAACTAATATTTTTGAACTATTTTTTTTAGGTATATTTAAAATTAGATTATTTATATCTTTGGATGTAGTAATTGGTTTTTCAATAATTATCGGTTTATCAAATTCACATATTTTTTTTAAAATTGAATAATTTAATTTTGGATTAGTACATAATATAAAACAGTCAGGAACTCCAAAATTAAAAATTGCTTTTTCTAGACTAGTCTCGGTATTATATAAATTATTCTTGAAATTTAAATTATTTGTAATGACACAAGTTATATTGAATTTTTCTTTTAGTTTTTTTTCTAAAAGAAAAAAATAATTCTGAGACCACTTGCCAGTCCCAAAGAAAAATATTTTAGGAACCTCCATCTTATTTTATGTAAACTCTTTTTGACACCATGATATATATTTTTTAATTCCCTCTTCTAAACTTATTTGTGAATTAAAATCTAAATGATCACTTGCCTTACTTGTATCAGGGCATCTTCTATTTGGTTCATCCTCAGGATAACTGGAAGGATAACCGACCATTTCAATATCATGACTCTTATTGAAAGTATCAAAAAAAAGCTTGGCTAAATCTATTATTGATATTTCTGGATTGGCATTACCTATATTGTATTGTTCTCCATCCTTGCCTAACAAAATAACTCTAAGGAATCCCTCTATGCCATCAGATATGTAACAAAAGGTTCTTGTTTGACTTCCTTTGCCATAGATTTTTAGAGGTTTATTACTGAGAAAATTATTTGCAAAATTTGACATGACACGATAATCATTTTTTTGCATTCCAGGTCCATAAATATTAAACGGCCTAATTATGTTTGTATTAACATTATGATAATTTTGGTATATGTAACAAAGCGTTTCCCCTACTCTCTTTCCTTCGTCATAACAAGATCTGGGTCCTGTAGTGGCAACATTTCCTCTGTAAGTTTCTTTCATAGGAACAAATTCGGGTAAAGGGTCACCATATATTTCACTCGAACTGAAAAAAATATATTTTGATTGATTTCTTTTTGATAAATTTAATAAATTTTTAGATCCAGTTATTGAGACTTCAAGTGTTTCTAATGGTTTTTGCCTGTAATAGAAAGGGCTCGCGATACCCGCAGCATGAATGATATAATCAAATTTATGATTTAAATTAAGTATGTTTTCGCTACATATATCTTCATTAATAAACTCAAATGAACCAGAGCTTGTATCATTTGAAATAAAATTTTTTGAGGATGAAACAAAGTTATCTATGAAGGTAACCTTGGTATTGATATTTTTTTTTCTTTTAATTTCTTGAAAGAACTTAGTAAAATAAAAACCTAAGAAGCCTCCACCTCCAGCTAATAAAATATTTTTATTATTAAATTTTTCTATATGGGTGTCTAAACGGCTAATAATATTAGCTATATCTTTTTCAATTATATTATTCATATTTTCTCTCTAATAAGCTCAAGGGAATAGGCTTATAATGCTTTGCGGAAAACTGCTTTGTAAATTCATAAATTGATTCAAAATATTCATATGCAAAAACTATAATGATATCTGGCTTTATTTCTAATAAGGTTTCCCTTTTCATTATAGGAATATGCATTCCAGGGCTGAATTTTTTTTGTTTCAATGGGCTGTCATCAATTACCAAGGAGATTAGATTTTTATCAATATTTATAAAATTTGTTATTGTTGAAAATCTTGCTGGGCAGCCAAATCCAACTATTTTTTTACCTTGATTCTTATTATTAGTAAGAAATTTTTTAAAATTGTTAGCTTCTCTTAATACTTTTTCTTTAAAATTAGATTTAAAAATATTTTCAAAAAATATATTTTCGTCATTTAGTAGTTTTTCGTGAGGGTTTTTAATAGATTTTTTATTCTGTATGTAAAATCTTAATGAACCTCCATGTGGACTAATTTCTTCTATTTTATTTACATACATTCCTACTTTTTCGAACAAACTCATTATTCCTTTAATTGAGAAATAATAAGGTCTATCAAAATAAAATCTCTCAAATTCAATATTTGAGAGCAAATTTTTAATATATTCAATTTCTAAGATAAATGTTCCATCATCTCTTAAAATTTTCTTAACATTTTCTACAAATTTTTCTGAGTCTTCTACATGAGTAAAAATACTTGATGCTACTACATAGTCAAACCTGCCATACTGTTTTATGATTTCATTAGTATTTTTTTCATCAAAGAAACCTATGATTGTTTTTAAACCTTTGTCATTTGCTATCTTTCCAACATTTTCGGAAGGGTCAATACCCAAAGCATCAACATTTCTTTTCATTAAAGGTTTAAGTAGGATGCCGTCATTTGAACCAATGTCTAATAAATTTGAACCAGATGGAATTGACTTAGCCAATTCATTAAAATGATTAACTAATTCCTTATTTACAGACGAAAGATAAAAATACTCTTCGAACATTATATCTCTAGGAGCTATAGTTTTAGTAAAAGCAGTAAAACAATTTTCACAAATTAGTATGGATAAGTTCATTATCATCTCATTTTTTTTTTGTTTTTCTGAAGGATATTTATTAGCAAATGGTTGTTGACCAAGATCTATAAGTTCCTGAACTAGACTGCCATTACAACATTTACACTGATACATTAGTTAATGAAGTAAACTATTTAATTTTAATTAAAAGAAAATAAAAAATTCTATTTAATAAAAATTAAATAAGCTTCCATACATACCTTTGCTAGAAATAATGTTATTAAAAAAAAAATTAACTTAAGAGCAATTCTTACAATTCTTCCTAATTCAAATCCAGCGTAGTATGCTTCAAAAATATTAAAGTCATTAAAAAAATAATTTACTAAAAATTTTTTAGATTGATGTAATAAGAAGGCAAGAGGTTTACAAATTAAATGATATCCTAAAATGCTAAAGATAATCACAATAATAAGGCTTATATTCATCATGAAGGACCAAATTATTAAGGAAACAATCCAATATCCTAAGAAAGTCATTCTTTCAACTTGGTCTGGTCTTCTAAATATCTGAAAATAATTCAATTATTGAAATCCTCTTTCAGCCAACTCATTGGATGAGATTGAAGTAATTTGTTTTTTTTCTTTTGATAATTGAAGAATTTTTTTTAGTTGTTCTTTAATTCCAATTAGTTTTTCATTGGCATCTTTGTCATTAAATTCCATATCTTCTTTTATGCTTGAGCGTAAGGCTAAAATAATAACCCCACCAGCATTTACACAATAATCTGGACAGTAAGTTATATCTAATTCAAATAATCTTTTTTCTATCTCACTATCAGCTAACTGATTATTAGCAGCTCCTAGAATGCAATCAACTCTAACTGAATTAGTAAAATTTAGAAAATCTTGATTTATATCACCGCCAGTTGCACACGGTGAAAAAAAATCAATATGATCAAAAGTAGTGTCAGAGTAGTGATTTAAAAATTTAAAACCATTCTGTTCTATTAAAGGTTGTTGGGATTCAAAGTCTACCACTTCAATAGTTGCTCCTGAGTTTTTACAAAAACTTGCTAGACGAGCTCCTACTTTTCCATAACCTTTAATTAAAATCTTCTTTCCCTCTAATGAACTAGAATTTTGCTTAAATTCCTGAAAGCCGATCATGGCTTTAAAAACTCCATAGGCTGTACTTTGCCCAGAGTCAGTTCCTTTAGTGCTACAAACGTGAGGAGAGAGTTTTTTTAGTTCAATTAAATCATGATCGATTATTCCAATATCACCAGCAGTTAAATAAGTTCCATCCAATACATTTAACACTTGAGAAAACAATTCATGAAAATGATCTTTGCTTACTCTGGCATTTACAGTAGCCTTACCCCCACCAAAACTTAAGTTTGCAAGAGAGTTTTTATATGTCATTGCTTTTGAGAGCTTTAGAACATCATTTAATTGATCATCATGTGAGTTGTAAGAAAAATACCGACAACCCCCCAAAGCAGGACCCCTTTTTGTATTATGAATTGCAGTAATAGAATGAAAACCAGTCTTATCTTCTTCAGCTAGCAAGACTCTTTCATAATCTGGATATTTAAGATCAGATAATTTTAAGGTCATTTTTTAAAATTTTTTTGATGATTTCATAATCACCTTCTAGAAAATCATAGTCAGATAATTGTTTTATTTCAATCCATTTTAATTGATTGTGAACAATGTTTGATATTTCCCCTGAATATTCCTTAATTAAGAAAAAAAATAATTTAACTTTTTTACCTAAGTCTTGGTATTCAAACATATAGTCACATAAATAAATAGGTTGCTCGATAGTAATTTTTAGCTCTTCATTTAGTTCTCTTTTAAGAGCCTGTTGGGGCTCTTCTTGTGTTTTTACTTTACCACCTGGGAATTCCCATTTTAAAGGATGATCATTATCCAAAGATCTTTGGCAAATAAGAATTTTATTCTTCTTAACTATTAATGCACCAACCACTAATAAATGTTTATTTTTCATATTTTTTTTGAGATATATAAATACCTATTAAAATAAGTATACTCCCTATGAATTGCACTAATGTTAATTTTTCTTGAAAAAATAAATAACCTAATCCCGTAGCTGCAATGGGTTGGATTAGTAAACTAAGAGACGAAGTAGAAGCTGGCAGATAGGCTAAGGCGTGGGTTATAAAAGCTTGTCCCATAAATTGACAAACAAAACCTAGTAAAAATAAAACAAGAATAGCATTTAAAGATTGTGGTATAAAGCTACTCTCAAAGAAGAGTGATACTGTTAATAAAATAATTGAAGAGATGATACCAGAGATAAACATTATCGAAGTAGTATTAAACTTTTTTCTTAACTGACTAATAGTTATAATATAACTTCCATACCAAAGAGCTGTGAGGACTCCTAACAAATCTCCTAGAAACTGTTGTTTATTAAATTTGAAGCTTTCACCTAAGAGTAAAAACATGCCGCCTAATGAAAAAATAACAGCTATAAAAAAAAACTTTGAATACTTTTCTTTTAAAAAAAAAAGAGCAAAAATAATAACAACTACTGGAGCAAGATTTGATAAAAAAGTAGCTTTAGATACTGTAGTTAGTTTGATGGACCAGTGCCAACAAATTAAATCAAGCGCAAAAAATATTCCTGACATAATAAAAACTAGATAATGATTTTTGACTGTTGGAATTTTGATCTTATCAATAGAGCTTATTGAAGAGAAAAGTAAAAAAAAAGGGAGACTTAGAAAAATTCTATAAAAGGCAGTTATTATTGGGTCAACGTCTGAAATTCTTACGAATATTGGAGAAAAGGCTATTGAAAGTGCCCCTAAGACTAAAACAAAGAATGGGCTAATTTTAAATTTAAGCAAAAACCTCTTCAGACTTTTCTTTTTCAATTATTGGAAAATGAATAATGGCAGAAAATAAAGATATTATAATTGCTAAAATCCAAGCAATATCTAATGACCCGTAAAAATCTATGACTAGACCTCCAACAAAAGACCCAAGAAAGGCTCCTGCTTGGTGGGACACCATCACAATTCCAAAAAGTGTTGAGAGATAACGAGTTCCAAATCGATTTGCCACAATACCAGATGTTGGTGGAACAGTAGAAAGCCATAAAAGTCCCATAACACAACTAAAAGCAATAATCATAAAATTGGTAGTAGGTAATATTAAAATAAATAATATAGCTATACTTCTTGCAAAATAGATAAACGATAAGATAAATTTTTTCTTGATAATACCTGAGACCCTACCCGATATTAAAGTACCCATCATGTTAAATATACCAACTAGCGTAAGCCCTGTTGCGGCGATTGTAGTTTCAAGACCGTTTAACTTTGCAAAGGTTGGGAGGTAATTTGAGATTAAGGCCACATGAAGACCACACACAAAGAAACCTAAAATTAGAAATTGGTAGCTTTTATCTTTAAATGCCTTTTTAATGACATCACTAATTTTTCGTTTAGTAAATTCTTGTTTATTTTTTTTTAAAGGCTTAGGTATAAAAAAGATAAACGATAAAGGAATCATAAATAAAAAAAAAGTTGCTGTAATTTGAAAAGAAAGGCTCCATTGAAATGTAGAGACAAGAAACTGATTTATAGGTGTAAATATGAACATTCCTGAAGCAGCTATTGACATTAAAATACCTGTAACCGTGCTCTGTGTTTTGTCATCATCGAAATATTTCGATACTCCACCTATAATAACTGGGACTGAGATAATTCCTGCTGATAAGCCCCCTATTACCCCAAATCCAAATAAAAAATGAAGAGGATCTATTGCAAAAGAGGTGAGATAAAAACTTAATGAGACACCAATAAAACCGACCGATAATGTTTTTACGTAACCTTTTTGCTCAGCAAATGCCCCAGCAATGGGAGACATGGATCCCCAAAGTAAGTTGAATATTCCATAGGTTAGACCAATTAATGATGCTCCAAAGGCAGTTGAACTTAATAAATCAGGAACATATATGCCCAAAGACATTCTAAATCCATTACCAACACACAGGATAGACCCTGCTGTTAATATGAGAAAGAACATTTTCATGAAAATAAAATATATGAAAGAATTTAAAAAAATATGTTTATTTTTATTAGTAAAATGAATATAGTGCCTCGCTATGGGTTACCCAAAAAAGCATCGTGGACGCAGAAAAATTGGTTCACGCAAACGTCGCGCTAAAAGAAGAGCTAAAAAGAAGTAATTAGCCTAATTTAACCAATATAATTTAATTAAGAAGTTTGTTGAGATCTTTGTATTCGCTACTTTTATCACCAGCAACCAATTTTATTCTATTTAATAAAACTAAGGCTTCATCTCTACGATCAGTTTCAACATATAACTCTCCTAAATATTCTAGTGCACCAATATGGTTTTTATCAAAAGAGAGTGCTTTTAAATAATAGTTTTCAGCATCTTTATAATTAGGTATTTTTTGTTTTCTTGAAGCAAAGCCCATGTAGTTATATAAATCTGCGCTTGTGTAACCAAAAGGGGTTTCTTCTTCAATAGATTTAAGAGTTTTTAAACCCTTTTCATATTTTTTTTTATAAATTAGTTTTTTTGCTCTATGGAATTCAACATTAACATCTATAGATTTGCTAGTTCTCTCATTAGAACTGGAGCTATTAGTGCTGTTTCCACTATTAGAGCTACTTCCACTATCAGTACCTGCGGAAAATGACAAAGAGCCGAATGAAATAAGACATAAGGACGCTAGAATTTTCAACATAACTTATTATACTTTGAATAAAGTGATTAGATTAAAAAGAAGATCGTTTTTATTTTTATCTTTATTCGGTGTTCTTTCTAATATTAGACCAGTTATGTCAATGGAAAAAATAAATATGTCTGATACCGAATGGAAATCAAAACTAAATGACCAGGAATATAATGTTTTAAGAAAACACGGTACTGAGAGACCCGGTAGCAGTATTCACAATTATGAGGAAAGAAAAGGGATATATCAATGTGTTGGTTGCGACCTAACTTTATTCAATTCAGAGATGAAGTTTGATAGTGGAACAGGCTGGCCATCCTTTTTTGATTATCTTCCTAATGCCCTTGCTTTTAAAACAGATTTCAAATTAATATTTCCTAGAAAAGAATATCATTGCGCTCGGTGTGAAGGTCATCATGGACATGTCTTCAATGATGGTCCAGAACCCACGGGTCTAAGATATTGCAATAATGGTATCGCTTTAAATTTTATTCCTGATTAATTTTTTTTTATAAGTAAATAAGAAACTAAGATAGCTAAGGCTATTTTTAAAAACTCACTGTATATAAAAGGATAAAGTCCAGCTGTTAGTGCTTTTTCTAAACCTATATATCCCGCAAGATGTATAATACCGCACGTAAATATTATCAAAGCCCCCAATGAAACTGCAAAAAGTAATCTAATTATTTTTTTGTTGAATAAGTTTTTAGACAGGTATGCTATGAGAAAAGAAGCTAAAATCATTCCATATAAAAAGCCAAAGGTAGGAGACATTATATAAGCTATACCTCCACCAGCAGCAAAAATAGGCAGACCCATAAGTCCTAAAGCTACATAAGATATAGTAGAGTAAAAACCAACTATTCCCATTGAAGCTGCAATAAAATAAACAACAAATGTTTGCAATGTCATTGGAACAGGGAAGAATGGGATAGAGATTTTACTAGAAACAGATAAAAGGATTATACCTAGTAAATAAAAAGCTATTTTGGATAAAGTACCCGATGTGTATTGGTCTAAAATTGATACATTGTTTCTAAATCTCATGAGTTATTTTTATAATTTTGGAAGATCTTTGGCAATAATTATAATTTGGACTTTATCAAATCTTTTAATTTAAGCATGTCTTTATTAAACAGGCGAATTCCCTCTCCTAGCTTAAAAGAAGCCATTTGATTCTCGTTCAAATGCCATCTAAAAGAACTTTCATTAACATTGACTCTGTCTAGCTTTGAATTACTAGCCTCCAAAGCAGTTAATTTAGGAGTTATATCTCCTTCAGTTTCACTTAAATCCTGCAATAACGCAGGACTAATTGTAAGCTTATCGCATCCTGCTAAATTAATAATTTCTTCTTTATTTCTAAATGATGCAGCCATAACTACAGTCTTAAAATTATATTGTTTAAAATAATTATAAATTTTGGCCACACTCTCAACACCAGGATCATTAGAACTATCATACTCATGAGAAGTATTTGATTTAAACCAATCTAAAATCCTCCCCACAAAAGGAGAAATCAAAAAAGCACCTGCCTCAGCACATGCAACAGCTTGAGTGAGAGAAAAAATTAAAGTGCAATTACATGATATTCCCTCAGCCTCTAATTTTTTAACTGCCTGTATACCCTCCCAAGTACCTGCCACCTTAATTAAAATTCTATTTTTAGGAACACTAGATTGTTCGTAACTGTTAATAATTTGTTTTGCTTTTTCAATAGTGGCATTTGTATCAAAGGATAAATTAGCATCTACTTCAGTGGATACATAGCCTGGAACAATTTTGGTTAACTCTATGCCAAAAGCAATGGCTAACTGCTCTGATATGTAGTCAATTTGATAGGATGTATCATTGAATTTGCGACTCTTCGAATTTGAAATTACATCTTCCACTAATTTACTATATTTATTTGATTGAACTGCCTTAAATATTAAAGATGGATTAGTTGTGCAATCATCTGGGCTAAACTTTATTATACTGTCTATATCACCAGTATCTGCTACTACTGATGAATATTTTTTTAGACTTTCTAATTGTGTTACCATGAGGATAAATAAACTTTCTTAGTAATAGTTAAACCTATATATTATTAAAATATTACATGCAAAAAAAAATTATCATATGTGGTTTAGCTGATATTCAAGATTGTGTCGATAAATATGCGCCTGATAAGATGCTAACAATTATTAACAAAAACTTCTCTCCGGATACACCACAAGGAATGGACAAAAATCGCCATTTAAAAATGTTAATAGATGATATTTCTGAACCACGAGAGGGTTTTATTTTGCCAGAAAAACATCATGCACAAAAATTATTAGACTTTACTGATGATTGGGATGTTTCAAAACCCATCCTCATTCATTGTCATATGGGTATTAGCAGATCAACATCTACATCGCTAGGGGTTGCTGCCAAATTTGATCCTGAAAATATTGAGCTTACTATTGAAAAACTCAAAGAAATAGCACCTCATGCCAGTCCTAATAAAATTATGACTCAATACTATGATGAAATCTTAAATCTTAATAATAGGCTTTACTCATCGCTGGCTTACTTCAATCCAGAACCAATCGAAGAAAGCAAGGTAGTAGAACTTGAATTTTAATTAAAATTATGAGCGATCATCATTGCAAAATATGCAAAAAAAAAATAAACGAACCAATATATTGGGTGGATCCTAAGTTTTATAATATTTTGAAAAAGGTTTTTTTTTGTAGTGCTGAATGTTCATTAAAATACTATGAAGAAATTAAGTATTTATTTAAAAACCCATAGTTATCTATTATTAAGCTATGCCAAATATGCACACCTCATTATTACTTTAGGCAATATAAGCTGTCTTAAAAATGTTTACAAATAAAACATTAAAACTAGCTCCACCTTATTCCTATCCTTACTTATTCCTCCGGAGCTAGTTTTTTAATTTTTCCCTTTTTGTTTTTTTCAATTATATTCTTTAAAATAGTGAATATTATTTTATGAGTGATCAATATATTTTTTGGGATTTAGAAACCACTGGTCGAAATGATAAATTTAATCAAATTACACAAGTTGGTGCGGTTCTTACTAATCAAAATTTTGAAGTAAAAGACAAATTAGAAATTCACTCTAAACTCCGTGAAGGAAAATGGTTTGAGCCAGGTGCACTTATTACAACAGGAGTTGATCCTATAAGCTTATATAAAAATAATTATCCAAACTATTATGAAGCTAGTGCCCAACTTTACGAGACATTTCAACAATGGTCTTCTTCTTCAACTATCTTTATTGGTTTTAATAATATTAATTTTGATGAGCCCTTCTTAAGGCAGGCTTTATATCAAAACTTGATGCCTGAAATTTATATGACAGTGACTAATAACAATGTTCGAATGGACGTTTTTGATATTTTAAGATTGGTATCTGTTTATAGTCCCGAACATATCAAATTTAATACCGATGATCATGGGTATCCTATTTTAAAATTAGAAGAAATAGTTAAAAAAAATAATATATCTGTTAGTTATGAAGCAGGACCGCATGATGCAGTATTTGATAGTTTAGTTACTTTAGAACTAAATAAAATTTTATCAATACGATGTCCCCAAATATGGAATGCAGCATATGAATTTCGTTTAAGAGATACACCAAAAAAGTTTATGCTTAGTAATCCTGTATTCACAAATACTACTTTTTGGGGAAGGAGACCAACTATAAAGGCACAAACTTTAATAGCAGGTATTCCAAGTAGAAATCATAATTACCTTGTATTTAATTTACTTTTCGACCCTAGAAAACTTAATGATTTAGATGATAAAGAATTAACTAAAAGAATGACTGATGGAACAAAGAGAATTTGTGAGGTTTTTGATGGTTCAAAATCTAAAACACTATTAAATGAAAGTTACTGCTTTAAAGATAGTAAATTTGCTGAAATTGGTGTGAATGAATTAAGAGCGCGTGCTAATTTTATTAAAAATAATGAAGATTTTTGTTCTCGTTTAATAAAACTCTATTTAGTCAATCAAAAAGAATGGCCAGAACCATTTCATATAGAGGATAGAATTTTTGAAAGTTTCCCATCTCATCAAGATAAAAAGTTGATGATTGATTTTCATACATCACCTAATAATAAGAAGTATGAAATATCAAAACAATTCAAAGATGATCGCTATAAAGAAATTGCTATTCGTATATTATATGAAATAGCACCTCAAACACTGCCTGAGCTAGAAAAAAATAATTACGAATTAGAAATAAAAGAGCGTTTCAATGATAACGATAAAGTAAAATGGAATTCTAAAAACAAAATACTTGCTAGTCTTGAAACTGATATTGATAAAATGATATCTGATGAAAGTGAAAAAATTGAATTCAAGCAGAGAGTAATTACTTTTTTAAATACTGAGTCAGCAAAATGGGACTGAAATTATCAAAAGTTTTTTTCCAATAATAGTAAGTGAACTCTTTAGATCTTCAGCAAATAATTTTTAATTGCTTGACCATAATCTGACTTAATAAATTTATCAGCAATTTTTTCTAACTCTGAAGCAGAAATAAAACCTTTTTCAAAAGATGCAATTTCATAAGAGCCTAGTTTTATATGATGGTCATTTTCAAATTGTCTTACTTTTTGTGAGGCACTGAGTAAAGCTTCAGCGTTTCCGGTATCGTGCCAGACAATAGACTCATCCAATCTCTGAAGAGATAATTTTTGATAATTTAAATAAATTTTGATTAAATCTGTAATTTCTAATTCTCCTCTAGATGAGGGTTTTATGGTTTTGGTGTAATTTGATGCCATCGAGTCAAAGAAATACATGCCTGGAATAATTAAATTGCTTTTTGGTACTGATGGTTTTTCAACAATATCTATAATTTTATCATCTTTATCTAATTCAATGACTCCAAACTTTTCAGGATCGGAAACGGGTAAGCCAAAGACGCTGGCGCCCATGTTTAACATTTTATCTAAAGCAGAAGAAGCGTATTCAAAGTACTTTTTTCCTAAAAAAACATTATCACTAAGAGCTAAGACTGATGGACTGCCTTGAAGAAATTCTTCGGCTATGAAGTATGCATCTGCAATTCCTTTTTGTATTTTTTGAATCTCATAAGAAAAATTAAGCCCTACGTGCTCACCTGAGCCAAAAGTTTTTTTAAATATAGGAAGGTCTTCCTCCTGGACAATAAATAAGATGTCTTTTATTCCAATTCTTATTAAAGTTTCTATTGGGTAATAAATCATAGGCTTGTCATACAAAGGCAATAACGGTTTTGAAGCTGGAATTGTTGCAGGCATTAATCTAGTACCTTTACCCGCAGCAAGAATTATCCCTTTAGTGTTCATAATTTATAAAATGCATTAAATAGAAAGATTGAAGGGATAATCATACAAATAAATGCAATTAAAATAATATTTAGCCTTGTACTGCTTCTAACTGAGCTAATTAAATCTCTGTGTGAAATAAAATTAATTAACCTATTGTCTTTATCGACTACTGGCAGGTGTCTTATATTGTTCTCACCCATTATCTTAATTGCTATTTCTGCCGACGTGTTTAAATCAACAGTAATAATTTCAGTTGTCATAATATCTAATGCTGGAACTAAATCAGGATCTCTCCCATTTTTTACACATTTTCTTACAATATCTCTTTCAGAAACAACACCTTGTAAAGTATTGTCATCGTCTAGGATAGGCACAGCTCCTATATTTTTTAGAGACATACTATCTGCTATTTCACTTACGATAGAATCTGCCTTAAAGAATATGAACTCTTCATTAAATTTGATTTTTTTAATGTCTTTAATACTTGGCATGAACTTATTATATAAGTATTATGCATCTCAAATAAATTAAGCGTATTGAAGCACTTTTTAGTCTTCAAATACTTTGATTTTTCTAATATTGTTGAGAAATAAATAAAATGTTTAGATTTTTTAATTCAAAAAAATGGTTTTTATGGGCTTGGGCAGGATCTGCTGCTATTTTGGCAAGTCTTTGGGTTCAGGTAGAAATTGATGTCAAGATCAATGAGTGGTTTGGTACTTTTTATGACATGATACAAAAAGCACTCGCTGAACCTAATTCTATAACTATTGAAGAGTACTGGGATGGTTTACTCTCTTTTATAGTTCTTGCAGGTATTTATGTTTTAATTGCAGTGGTTGTTAGTTTTTTCACAGCACATTTTTTGTTTAGATGGAGAACCGCCATGGTTGAATGGTACCATAGTGTTTATAACCACGCTCGCAAAATTGAAGGAGCCGCACAGCGCGTGCAAGAAGATACAATTAAATTTGGCAGAATTATGGAAGGTCTTGGTACTAGCTTAATTGAGTCTGTAATGGTCATAGTTCAATTTTTGCCAATATTATTAGGACTAAGTGCTGGTATACCTATTTTCTTTTTTGGTGACTGGCAGTATGGACTAGTTGTTGGTGCCTTAATTTGGTCAGTGGGTGGAACCGCGTTTTTGATAGCATTGGGAATAATATTAAGGCTTGTTGGAGTTGAATACGATTTACAGAAACAAGAGGCAGCGTATCGAAAAATGCTCGTCATAGCTGAAGATGATGAAACAGTAAGACCAAAAAGTATTGAAGAATTATTTGATGATGTTCGAAAGATTCATTTCTTGTCTTATGTAAGATATTTATATTTTAATATTGGAAGAATTGCTTATTTACAAGCCAATGTATTAAGTGCCTACGTCTTTTTAGCCCCTGCCATTGTGGCTGGAGTGGTTACTTTAGGAGTCATGCAACAAATTATAAGAGCCTTTGGAAGAGTTGAGGGATCTATGCAATACTTATTGAAATCGTGGCCCACGATTATTGAGCTGGCTAGTGTTTATAAAAGATTGAGAGAGTTTGAGAGACAAATAAACGAGTCTAAAGATACTGCCAGGGTGTCTGAATAAATATTTTAGACATTACATAAATTGAACTAATAGCAATAATTATAATTACAGCCCAAACCCATCGGTTTTTACCCTCATAATTTTCACCGTTATTTTTTGGATCAGACATATTTATTAAATAATATAATTTAAGCTTTAAATCAATCTGGTTTTTTTAAATATCTAGTTCTATTAATCTCTTGGTAGTTTTTAAATAATTTTTGAGCTAAAAGATTACTTTTTTCTACACCTCTAATAATCAAATCTAATTTTTGCTCTTTGGCAATTGACTCAACTTTATTAATTAGGGATCTAGCTACTCCTATTTTTCTAAAATCTGGCATCACGTATAATATGTCTAGCTCGATAATCTTTTGAAAATATGTTTCACTTATTCTAGCAACAATAATTCCCATAAATTTATCTTCGTTTTTTGCTGCAAAAGCATAGAAATCATCTTGAAATATGGATGTCCAAAATCTATCAAAATTAATCTCTTTGAATTGAAAACCATGGGAGCTAAGACCCCCCTCAATGATATCTTTCCAACTTTGAATATGAATTTCTTTTGGTTTTTCAATAGTAAACACTTTTTAAGAATATCAATTAGAGCATAAAACTTAAAGTATATTCTATATTCTTACTTGATCTTGTGAATATCGTCCCTACCTTAATTAATATGTTATGGATGGAAAATTTAAAAAAATACTTTTCTTCTATTAAATCTCGTGATCCTGCAGCAACATCACTTTTATTAGTTCTTTTAACTTATCCCGGAGTTAAAGCAGTTTTTTTTCATCGTTTAGCAAGTTTTATTTGGGGTTTAAATCTTAAAATACTGGCACGAATAATATCTCAACTATCAAGATTTTTGACTGGAATAGAAATTCATCCAGCAGCAAAAATTGGTAAAAACCTATTTATTGACCATGGGATGGGTGTAGTTATTGGAGAAACAGCTGAAGTGGGAGATAACGTAACACTATATCATGGTGTGACTCTAGGAGGAATATCACCTGCTATAAAGTCTTCAGAGCAAGTAGGTATGAAAAGACACCCAACATTAGAAGACGATGTAATTGTTGGATCAGGCGCACAAATTCTTGGGCCTGTAATTATAAAAAGTTGTTCTAGAATAGGATCTAATGCTGTTGTGACTAAAAATGTTCCTAAAGGTGGTGTTATGGTAGGCATCCCAGCTAAAAATATTAAATTAGCTAAAGAAAAACTTGATTCCTCTTTTGCTCCCTATGCAGTAACAAAAAAATAAGAAATTATATTTCATTTATTCGATTCAATAGTGCATCAGAGATTTCAATATCTTTATTTTTATTTTTTTGAAAACTTGATTGGCGTTTAGCTCCCGGAAGACGGGCACCCTCTTGGTTTGTAATTGAGTCAATTAATAATTTGAGAGTATTTTCAAAATTAGAATTAAATTTTAGAGGATTAATTGCTATAAAAAATTGACCTGTGCTAGGTGGGCCTCCATCTTCTCCTGCAAAAGAGGAAGCTTGTGTTCCTAAATTTCCTCCAGCAATACAGGAAGTTAAAATTTCAACCATTAAACCGGTTCCAAAACCTTTATATCCACCACTAGGCGCCATTGTTCCTTTTAAGGCTTCTTTTGCATCAGTAGTAGTATTTCCTTGGGTATCAAACGCCCAACCTTCTGGAATAGATTCACCAGACTTCGCTCGAACTGATATTTCACTTTTAGCAACGACACTTGCAGATTGATCGATAATTATAGATGCGCTTCCCTTATAAGGCACTGCAATTGAAAAAGGATTTGTTCCAACTACCGCCTTTACTCCCCCAAGAGGTGCAATAGATGCTGGAGCGTTAGTGAAACCTAATCCCACAAATCCTTTTTCTGCAATTCTTTTAGTGTGAAATCCTAAAATGCCACAATTATATGAATTGTATACTGACATGGATGCAATCCCTTCTTTAGAGCACATTTCAAAAATCTCAGGAAAACCTTTATTTATAGCACTATGAGCAAAACCGTTATCTGCATCAACTTTAAGTGATGAATTGGAGATCTTTTTAAAAGATGAGGCCGCATCTCCTTTTATTTTTCCTATTTTCAAATGATTACAATAAATAGGCAAATAATGGAAACCGTGACTTTTTATCCCACAAAATTCTGCGTCCAGTATCCCCTCAATAATTCCATAAGTATTCTCTTCGGAACAGCCTGATTTTATAAGCTTTTCTTTAGCTAGATCAAAAGCAGCTAATTTATCAAAGCTAGGCATGTCGGAATTAGATAACTTTTTCTCAGTTAATCAAGGAAAATAAACACATTACTTAAAATTATACATATAAATAATTTGCATGACATTAACGTAAATGATTTACTGATATTCTATAGACTAATAAATATTTATTAATTATATGGAGGATAAATATATGACATATTTAAGAAACGTATTCTTCACAGCAATACTTGCTTTAGGTTTTAGTTCTTTAACAACTACTGCCTCAGCATGTTCTCTAACTGTTGCTAATATGAACTGGGCATCTGCAAACTTAATGGCAGAAGTTGATAAGTTTATTTTAGAAAATGGATTTGGATGTGAAGTTGAACTAGTTGAAGGCGCAACTATGCCTACATTTACAAGTATGGCAGAAAAAGGTGAGCCAGACGTAGCTCCTGAATTTTGGGCCAATGCTGCTTTAGTGCCTTTACAAGCTGCTGAAGGAGAAGGAACAATAGTTACTCTTAACAAAGCCCCTATTACAGGCCTTGGTGAGGGATGGTGGATTCCACCTGCAACTCTTGAAGCTCATCCTGAGTTAACATCTGCTGAAGCTATTTTAGCAAGACCAGACTTATTCCCACATCCAGAAGATCCATCAAAAGGTGCCTTCGTAGGTTGTCCAGCTGGTTGGGGTTGTCAGTTAATCAATGCTCAACAATATATTGGTTGGGATATGGAAGCAAAAGGATGGCTTTTAGTTGACCCTGGTTCTGCTGCTGGTCTTGATGGTTCAATGGCTAAAGCTGTTGAGCGTGGAGAGAACTGGTTTGGTTATTATTGGTCACCAACTTCTTTGATAGGAAAATATGGAATGGTTCCTGTTGATATGGGAGATTGGGGTGGAGATGATAACTGGCACAACTGTGTAGTGAAGCCTGAGCAAGATTGTGGTGATCCAAAAGCTACTTCTTGGATTAAATCAGAAGTCTACACAATTGCCTCAGCAAACTTTACAGAGCAAGCTGGTCAAGATGGTATATTTTATCTCAGAGAAAGAACATGGCCTGGACCTGTTATGAACTCAATGTTAGTTTACATGGCAGAAAATCAAGCTGAGGGTGCTGATGCAGCAGTTGAATTTCTTCAATCTCATGAAGACGTTTGGAAAAACTGGGTTGGCGCAGATATGAGAATAAAAATTAAGAACGCCCTTTAATATTATTTAATCTTACCGAGCCCGTTCATACTTAATTATCGGGTTCGGTACTTTAATTTAGAAATATCAGTACATAAAAAATGAGTTTTTTCAGTGAAATCCCAACTATGGGTAGAGAGTCTCTTCGAGACTTTAAAAAAGGTATAGACTTAAACTTTAAAGAATTTTCAAGAAACTATGGTGATGGCATAGAGGGATTTTTTGATCCCCTATTAATGTTTCTGGTTTGGCTAGAAAAATTATTAGTTAATTCACCTTGGCCTTTAGTAATATTAGTTTTAGCGGGTTTAGCTTGGATCGGATCTAGAAATTGGAAGCTTGTTGCGGGAACAATAGTTTGTTTTATGCTGATAGGTTATTTTGGTATGTGGAAAGATACGATGTCGACAATAGCAATTATTTCTGTTGCCACATTGGTGTGTATTAGTATTGGTATCCCTCTTGGTATTTTAATGTCAAGATCTCGAAAACTTGAGGCTGGGATTACTCCTATTTTAGATGTCATGCAAACTGTACCTAGCTTTGTTTATCTTATTCCTATTATTATGCTTTTAGGTATAGGAAAAGTTCCTGGATTAATAGCCGTTTGTATTTACGCAGTTCCCCCTATAGTTCGATTAACAAATTTAGGTATCAGAGAAGTTGACAAAGAATGTCTTGAGGCTGTTGATTCTTTTGGAGCAACTAGCTGGCAGAGATTAACCAGAGTTCAGATGCCATTAGCTTTGCCTACAATATTTGCAGGGGTAAACCAAACAATTATGATGGCACTTGCAATGGTTGTAATAGCTTCAATGATTGGTGTTAGAGGTTTAGGAGTTCCGGTTTTAAGAGCTGTATCAAATCAGTATTTAGCACTTGGTATGTTAAATGGCTTAGCAATCGTAGCACTAGCAATTATTTTTGATCGAGTCTCTCAGCAATATGGTAAAAGACTTCAGAAGCATAGAGAGGGAAGAAATTTATGAGTGATACAAAAATAAAAATTGATTCTCTCTATAAAATTTTTGGAAATAAGCCTAAAGAGGCCCTTGAATATGTAAAGCAAGGAGTTGGAAAAGATGAGCTACTTGAAAAACACAATCATGTATTGGGCCTAAGTGATATCAACATTGATATAGAGGACAAATCTATTCAGGTTATTATGGGTTTATCTGGTTCTGGTAAATCGACTCTAATAAGACATATCAATAGACTCATCGAGCCAACAGCAGGAAATGTTTTAGTTGATGGAAGTGATGTTCTTCAATACGACGAGGCTACACTTAGAGATTTTAGAAGAACTAGAACTGCAATGGTATTTCAGAGATTTGCATTGATGCCCCATATGACCATTTTAAAAAATGTCAGTTTGGGTTTAGAGCTTCAGGGTAAAAAAGATGATGAAATTTTAAACAGTGCTATGAAGTGGATTGAAAAGGTAGGTCTGAACGGCTATGAAGATAGATACCCTCAACACTTATCAGGAGGAATGCAACAAAGAGTTGGTCTCGCTAGAGCCTTGACAAATGATACTGATATCCTTCTGATGGATGAAGCATTTAGTGCTTTAGATCCTCTTATTAGAAAAGATATGCAGGACATTTTGTTAAATTTACAAGCAGAACTTCATAAGACTGTTGTATTTATTACACACGACCTTGATGAAGCCTTAAAAATTGGAGATAGAATTGCAATTCTTAAAGATGGAATTATGGATCAAGAGGGTTTACCCGTAGATATATTGCTAAGCCCCAAAACTGAGTATGTTTCAAACTTTGTTGAAGATGTTAATAGATCCAGAGTGCTCAAGGCAAAGCACATTATGGAAAAGGCAAATGGCTCTGATCTCTCTAAGGGAATGCCTGTTGATGAAAATGATTTTATAGAATCTTTTATTGATAGAGTTGTTGCAGAAAAGCCTGAATTAATTGTAGTCCAAGATTCTGATAAAAAAAATATTGGTAGCTTAACTTCAAAAAGATTATCTGAAGTTTTAAAAAAATAGTAGCTTTCTATGTTTGGAAAGAAATCTAATTATATCAATAATGCCTGGGTTGAAGGAGAGGGGGAAATTAATAATATTAACCCTTCTGATACCAATGATCTTATTGATACCTACTCTAATGCTTCTTCAAGTCAATTAAATGATGCTGTTAGTTCAGCTAAAGTAGCTCAGAAAAAATGGGAAAAAGTTGGGATAGAAAAAAGAGCTAATATCTTAAATGATATTGGTAGTGAGATTATTAAGCAGTCGAAGGAAATAGGAACTCTGCTATCTAGGGAAGAAGGGAAAACTCTTCCTGAAGGTATTGGAGAAGTAGTAAGATCTGGTCAACAGTTTCAATATTATGCGGCAAGTGCTTTAAGACAATTTGGGGAAAATATCGCCTCTACGAGAGAAGGTGTTTCAGTTGAAATGACAAGAGAGCCTGTTGGTGTTTGTGGTATTATTTCTCCCTGGAATTTTCCAATTGCGATAGCCGCTTGGAAAGCGGCACCCGCTATGGCTTTTGGAAATGCAGTGGTTTTAAAACCTGCTTCTCAAACCCCAGCTAGTGCGATTGCCCTTACAAAAATTATAAGTGATCAAAAAGATATACCTGAGGGTTTATTCAATTTAGTTTTAGGTGGTGGGGGTACTATTGGTCATCAAATTTCAGGACATCCAGATATAGATGCTATTAGTTTTACTGGCTCAGTTAGTGTTGGGCAGACTATTTACATGGAGGCTGCAAAAACTATGAAAAAAATGCAGTTAGAGATGGGATCTAAAAATCCGTTACTAGTTATGGATGATGCTGATTTAGATATTGCTGTTGCCTGTGCTACCAATGGGGCTTACGGAGGAACAGGTCAAAAATGTACCGCTTCATCAAGATTGATTGTCCATGAAAAAGTTTATAAAGATTTTATTCAAAGATTAATTAAAAGTATTAGCGCCCTGAAAGTTGGTCATGCTTTAAAAGAGAGATCGCAAATGGGTCCCGTTTCTAGTGAAACCCAATTACATTCAAATCTTGATTATGTTAAGAAGGGTAAAAGTGAGGCTGAACTTGCCTTTGGTGGAAATCCTATTAGCTTGGATACGCCAGGCTATTATATGGAGCCTACTCTCTTTATTGATGGGGATAATAAATCAACAATCAATCAAGAAGAGATGTTTGGTCCAATCGCTTGCGTTATTCCAGTAAAATCATACGAAGAAGGACTTGAGGTAGCAAACGATACCATATTTGGCCTTTCGAGTGGAATAATTACCCAATCTCTCAGTAAGGCTGCTGATTTTAAGAAGAATATTAAAACGGGTGTGACCACTGTTAATCTTCCTACTGCTGGATTAGACTACCATGTACCCTTCGGAGGAAGAAAAGCCTCTTCTTTTGGTCCAAGGGAGCAAGGAACTTACGCACATGAATTCTTTACTCATGTAAAGACTACCTATGTAAGCCCTGGCAAGATTAATTGAGCTATAAAATAGACAATTTACAATATTGTAATTGGTCTAAGGAAATCTTTGAAATTAACAATAAAGCAAACCTGGATGCTGTTCACGCTACCATCTGCTATCACGAAGATTTTGATGAATTAAAAATCAATATTGAAAAATGGGAAGAATATTTTAGAGATTATTCCTCTTTGATATTTCAAGGATTTAATTCTCGAGATATAGAAAAAGCTAAACAAGAAAATAAAACAGCAATATTTTTTGGGTTACAAAATTGCTCTCCTATTGAAGACAATATCGAATATGTTGAGAGATTAAAAAATTTGGGAGTTCTTTTCATGCAACTCACATACAACAATCAATCTCTATTGGCCACTGGGTGTTATGAAAAACGAGATACTGGTATAACGAGAATGGGAAGAGAAGTTATCAAAGAAATGAATCGAGTTAAGATGATCATTGATATGTCTCACTCAGCAGAATTTTCTACTCTTGAAGCTATAGAAATTTCTGAAAAACCTATTGTTATCAGTCATGCCAATCCTCTTTTTTGGCACAAAGGACTCCGAAACAAATCAGATGTCGTTTTAAAAGCACTAAACGATAGTGGAGGTATGATAGGTTTCTCTCTATATCCTCATCATCTTAAAAACTCTTCAGAATGCACACTTATTTCTTTTTGTGAAATGATAGCAGAGACTACTAAAAGAATTTCAATAAAACAGATTGGTATTGGATCAGACTTGTGTATTCGCCACCCTGACAGTATTGTAGAGTGGATGCGCAATGGAACTTGGACAAAAACTAAGGATTTTGGTGAGGGCAATGCAAGTAATGCTGGCTTTCCGCCCCAACCAAATTGGTTTGAGGATGCAAGAGGTTTCATAAATTTAGAAAAAGGTCTTAAAGATGTAGGCTTTAGTGAAGAAGAGACACACGACATACTTGGGAATAATTGGTACAATTTTTACCAAAAATTTGATTAATGAAAGTAGACTTAAGAAAACCAGAATTTGTGATGAAACTTGATCGTTTGGGATCTTTTCATCAATCTAAACTCTCTTTTTTGAGAAGTTTTATAAGAGAATTTAAAGATTGGGATTTTCAAACAAAGGAATTTAACTTAGATAATGAGGGATATGGTTATGCAATCTACACTGTCCAAAATAGACATAAACAATATTCCCTAATTTGTTTTTCAAATTATCTAGACGACAGTGATCGATCAGATCGTGTGATTGCAACTAAATGGGATGCATCATTTGTATTATTTGATGGTGTTCCCTTAAAAAAGGATATTGAAAGACTTCAAAGTAATGTCCCACTCCAAGAACAAGGACGAGTGAGCCAAAAAGAATTATGTTTATCTAGAGCTAACAAATCTGTTAGGATCTTCGAGCATGTTGTCAATAGTCTATCTGAAGGAAAGCAACCTGATACAAAACTACTTTATGATGTGGGCTATCTATACCGCACCACAGCTGTTTATGGGGCAGGTAAGTTTGGGTTAGCCGATCGAATAAAAATTCAAAATAGAGACGAAATAAAAGGACCTTTTAGATTAGAGATGATGTTGGTATACCTTGCTCGTCAATTTACTTTTGACATTGTAAATCACGTGGCCCACCATAGGTGCCCTGAAAAAGCAATAACATTGCATGATGACATAGCTAGGAATTTAGGAATTGGAAATTCAACAGGATTGGGAATGGCCCCCTTCATCGTTAATCATCCTGCCCTTCTCAACCAGTGGATTATAGCTAAAGAGTCAGCGCTCAAAGCTATTAGATCTATAGCTTTTATAAACGAAATTGAAAAAAATTCTTTTCAAAATTATCTAACACTCATCCAAGAAAATATTAAATATTGGAAAACAGATAGCGAATATCAAATCAAAAAGAATAATCAACTTCTCAAAGATCTAGAAAATTTTCAAAAATATTTTAATAATCTATCTTTAGGTGAGTATTTTTGGAATAGTGTTTATCAATGGGTAGAAAAAAATACGCAAGCAGAGTGTTGTGAATTTATTGTTTCTTTAATGATGGAAGTTTATCCAGAAATTGTTGAGCCTTTAAGCTACGAGATGTCTATAAATGAAGAGGAATATTTTGATATTGACACCAGTCGACCAATTTATGAGATCTCTCAATTGATTGAAAATCAATATACGTGGCTGCTTAATATAAATTTTGACCAAAAAGATAATATTTTTAATTTTTGGTATTATTCTAAGAATAAACAAGAACCCAGATTGTCTGATCGATTTAGTGAAGAAGGTGCTGATCTTGAACTTCCTTTAGCAATAGCAAGAGACATACAAAATCTTTATCAAGAGTTAAAATTAATGGATCTTAAAGATGATTTGGGTGCTTATTTAATAAAAAGTCAACAATATCGTCATATTTTAAGACGTGTTTTAATATGTGAAAAGCTTCCCTACTCAGAGATACAAGATAATACTATTTCAAAATCTGTTATTCCAGTCGATATGCTTCGATTAAAATTATCTTTTTTTGGAGCAACTAGGTTTGACCCACGATCTGATCGTTGGGTAAGAATAACCATGTACCAAGGCGCTCCCTTAATGAGAGAAATTAACCAATCTAACGATAGTTGGTCTTATAAAAAAATAGCCTAATGCAATCTCTATATGAAATTGAGACTACCGTTTTAAGATCATCGCGAACACAAGGTTTGAGTTGGGGTGTTTCTGAAGAAGTAGGTAAGGCAATTAGGGTTTTAGAGCAGTCGAATTTGGCAGGGCTAGAGAGTTTTAAAAGAATTATTGATTTAGGTTTTGATAATTTAAATAAGCTCCTTGAAGTTAATCAAAAAAATACTAACAATCTATGCCCAATCCATTTTGGATTATTTTTTCTTGATCAATCTCACAAAAATAAACTTTATCAAACCCTTCATTTTGAGAGTTTAGTAGAACCGTTAGTTTCTTTACCATTCCTAATAAAAGCTGCCAAAAAAAATCTCATTTATTTTCAACTGGATTCTAAAGAATTGGTTTTAAATATTTCACCAGGGAGTCTTTTTTCCATAGATAAAAATCAAATACCTCAAATAATATCAAAGTTCTCTTTAACATTGACGACCCAAAGGGAAATCCAGTTTTCTCCAAAGACATGGGACGACCTTTATAAACTCTCTTTAGAAACCTTTGTTGATGAGTCTGAAGAGAAAAGAATTTCCGGTGCTGGCGCTGGATTGACAGATAACGACTAATTTAACATTTCCAAGTATTTTGTACTTTGCTTTATTATCAGAATGCATTATACATATGCGAAATTTAATGAATTCATTTATTGCAAAAAGTGCCAGACTAAGATCTACACCCTTTACTGAGCGTATTGAAGCTTACGGTGTGGAGTCTTACACAGTCTACAATCATATGCTGCTTCCAGCTTCGTTCAAAGGAGTTGAAGAAGACTACCGTCACCTCAAAGAAAATGTTCAGTTATGGGATGTGTCGGTGGAAAGACAGGTCCAAATCAAAGGTCCTGATGCAGATAAACTCACTCAGCTAATCACATGCAGAGACCTATCTAAAGCTAAAGATTATATATGTTATTATGCACCGATTGTAGATGATAAAGGCAAAATTTTAAATGATCCTATAATTATGAAAGTTGCACCAGATACTTGGTGGATTTCAATTTCTGATACTGATGTTGTTTTATATGCAAAAGGGATTGCTATAGGAAAGAATTTAGATGTAGAGGTTATAGAGCCAAATGTTAACCCTCTAGCTGTTCAAGGACCTAAGTCCTTTGAATTAATGAGAAGAGTTTTTGGAGAAGAAATTTTAAAAATGAAGTTTTTTCATTTTAAAAGATATCCCTTTGCTGGACATGATTTTTTAATAGCAAGATCAGGTTGGTCAAAACAGGGTGGATTTGAAATCTATGTTGATGATGATGTAAAAGGACTTGAGCTCTATGATGCTTTAACCTTAGAGGGGAAAGATTTAGATGTTAGACCCGGATGCCCAAATTTAATTGAAAGAATAGAAGGTGGTTTATTATCCTATGGAAACGATATGGATATTAACGATACACCTTTAGAATGTGGTTTGGATGCCTTTGTCTCTTTTAATCCTGATATTGAATACCTAGGTAAATCTATTTTGGAAAAACAACATGCTGAAGGAGTAAATCGCTCCTTAGTCGGTCTTAAACTCCAAATGGATAAAATATCAATAACTAAGTTTATCCCTATTTTTCAAGGATCTAAAATGATTGGAGAACTTAGGTCAGCCTGTTTTAGCCCAAAATTTCAATGTTGTCTGGGTATCGCCATGGTCGATAAATCAGAACAAGATACTTCTCAACCTTTGCAAATTTCAATTGAGGGCAATCAAATCACTGCTGAAATAACTTCGCTCCCTTTCACAAAATAGATATTGCTTTCCTAATTTAAAGGTTTAAAAAAAGCGCGATGTTTGGAACGATAGTAAGCTCTTGGGCACTTTTTACTGGCTTTGGTCTAATTATGCTAGCTCATGCGCTACAAGGAACTCTTCTAAATGTTAATGCTGTATTTTTTAATTTTTCAGACTTTGAAATCGGTTATGTTTTTTCTGGATATTTCATAGGATATTTATTCAGTTCAATTCAATGTCCAAAACTAATCAAAAACGTTGGTCATATTAGAGTCTTTGCAGCGTTTGCATCTTTAGGATCTATAGCGATTTTGCTTCATTGGATTGTAATTAATCCAATCGCCTGGTTAATTTTTCGTATGATAACAGGTTTTTCCTTTGCAGCTATTTATATTGTTTGTGAAAGTTGGTTAAATGATCGAGCTGATAATAAATCTCGTGGACAGCTCATTGGCTTCTATATGATTGTATTGTATTTTTCTACTAGCGCTGGAGGTATGCTCGTGAATCTCCGAGCAACAACAGATGCTCATTTATTCATACTCACCTCTTTACTAATCTCTTTAGCTCTTGTTCCTATACTTCTCACAAAAAAACCTGCTCCAGATTTTTCAACTCCAAAATTTTTATCCTTAAAGGAATTATATTCAAAATCTCCCATGGCTTTTGTGGGCTCTTTTTCCATCGGAATGGTTTATAGTGCTCTCTTTGGTTTGATGGGTGTGTTTGGCGCCAAAATTGGATTGAGCATCTTCCAAATTTCAATTTTAGTTTTTGTAAATATGTTTGTGGGTGCTATTTTTCAATATCCTGTTGGAAAAATTTCAGATAAATATGATAGAAGAACAATTCTTTTGTCGTTAAACCTTATCGCGATAGCTTCTTTAATTTTTATATATTTATTAGGTTCTTTATCTTTTTATCTTCTATTAGTGTTTATTGGAATTCACTCTGCTGTCTCTCTTCCCTACTACGCTGTTGTTATTTCCCATATGAATGATTTCTTAGAAAAGGATGAAATAGTTTCTGGCAGTTCTACTCTCACTCTAGTTAATGCCCTAGGGATGGTCATGGGTCCTATGCTTGCTTCAGGTTTTATGGCATATTTTGGTGCCTATGGTTATTTTTTGTATATGATAGTTATTTATTGTTTAGTAGCCCCCTATAATTTCTTTAGAATACGAGTTGGAAGGACAAGTAATATTTATGAAGAAAATACTCCTTCCATGATCGTGCCTAGAACAGCATCTCCAGTGGGAATGCAGTTGGCAAGTGATCAAATCATAACTAAAATAGAAGACGATGAAGAAAGTAGTTCATGAATTTTGAAAATCAATTAGAGCAACTAGGCTTAATTCTTCCCAGTCCTGCCAAACCCGCTGGTAGCTATAAACCCTGTTTAATTGTTGATAATATTGCCTATATTTCGGGGCAAGGACCTTTATTAGAAGATGGGAGTTTTGCTAAAGGGGTAATAGGAAAAGACATAGATATCGAAACTGGCCAAAAACATGCTCAAAAATGTGGGCTTGCTATTTTATCAGCACTCAAGAATGAAATAGGCGATCTCAATAAAGTAGATCAACTTGTAAAAATCACGGGTTTTGTTAATTGTACGAGTGATTTTACTCAACAGCCTCTAGTAATCAATGGTTGCTCAGATCTTATGAAGGAAGTTTTTGGAGATAAGGGCGTCCACGCCCGTGCCGCTGTAGGTGTCAATTCGCTTCCCCTTGGTTTCACAGTTGAAATTGAGGCTATCTTTAAAATTCGATTATAATTTCTCAATTGACAAATAAATAAAAAAAGCAAAAAGTTATTTAAATAATTATTTTTTGGGGGTAGTGCCATGGAGGTACAATTTCAAAATAACTCACTCTTAGTGAGTCATCAAAATAAGACTTTTCAGTTACATCCAATTTGGTTAAGAGAACGTCTCCCAGGTGAAGATTTTTTTGATATCGATACTAATCAACGACTTTATGAGCCTTCTTCAATAAATTTAGATTTGCAAATTTCTCATGCCGAATTATTAGATGCCCTTCTCAAAGTTGAATTTAATGATGGTATCAAAGGAACATTTAATATTGATGAACTTCTAAGAGAAATGGACAGTGACAAAAATAAACGAGGCCCTCTTCCTGAAAGAATTTTATGGAACTCAGAATTACAAAATTTTCCTGAGGCTCAATTTGAGGAGGAGATGGTAGAAAAAGAGTCAATGTATCACTTACTTATGAATTTTTATAAATATGGATTTGTGATTATTAAAAATGTTCCAACTGAAGATAAATATCTTTTAAAATTTGTAAGTTCGATTGGACCAGTGAAAGTTACTAATTTTGGAGAGTACTTTGATGTAAAGTCAAAACCCAATCCAAATGACCTTGCCTATAAACCTATTGCTCTTCCCCCTCACACAGATAACCCTTATCGCAAACCTGCAGCTCCTGGTATCCAATTTTTACATTGCCTTAAAAATGAAGTGTCAGGAGGATTTTCCACTTTAGTAGATGGATTTGCTGTTGCAGAATATTTGAGAAATAAACACACAGAAGCATTTGAGTCTCTTACAACCACAAATCTTCGATATCAGTTTCAAGATAAAGATATAGTTTTGGAGAACTGGGGAGAGTTAATTGAGTTGGATAAAGAGGGAGACTATAAACAAGTCCGATATAGCACAAGAGTAGACTATGTACCGCCATTAGAACCTGAAAAATTAAAAAATTTTTATCAGGCTAGAAAACTCCTTAGTGAATTATACTGCTCAGCAGAATTTGAATTAAAATTTAAACTGCAACCAGGGGATATTATGATGTTTGATAATCATCGTTTATTACATGGTCGAACTGCCTATGATGCCAATGAAGGAATGCGACACCTACAAGGTTGTTACTTAGAGTTTGATGCTACCGACGGAAAGTTACGTCACTTAGCTCGAAAGTTTCAGTAGTTTTTTTTAAGATGGCTGATCTTACTATTGTATCAGCAGAAGTATTTGCATGTAAATCTGATGCACCTCAAATTATCTGGGCAAAAGATATGTCCCCGATGTTTGAGGCAAACATTATAGTCAAACTTCAAACTCAGTCTGGCATAGAGGCTGTCGGGGGTGTCTTGATACCTACCGAACATCACTATGATTTTTCTGTAGTTCAAGCCTGCAGAAATTTATTCCCAGAAATAATAGGCAAAAGTCTTGAGGATAGAATTTCTGTGACTGAGTTTATGCTAACAAGATGTGTTCCTCTTAATCCTCTGGCTGTTTCATCAATTGATATCGCAATGTGGGATGGATATGCTAAGCATCATCAAAAACCTCTTTGTGAAGTTCTTGGAAAGAAAAGAGATAAAATTAAATCTTATGCTTCAACTCCACTTTTTCATTCCATTGATGAATACATCGATTTTGTCAAAGATCTTCAATCTCAAAATTTTCATACCATCAAATTTCATACATGGTGTGAATTAGAATTTGACTTGGAGATGATTAGTCAAGTATGCCCTCAATTTCCTGATATCCAATTCATGATCGATTGTGAACAGCGATACCTTCGAGATGATGCTCTCCGCTTAGGTCGAAAGCTAGATGAACTTAAATTTGTTTGGATGGAAGCACCCTTTGATGATTATGATTGGGACAGTTACCAATGGCTTCGTGAAAAAATTGCAACCCCTGTTCTTGGTGCAGGAAACTCTCTCCTCAATCCTTTCCAAATTGACCAATCCTTAAAAGAGAATATTTTTCATCATGCCCGTGTCGACACCACCTACGTGGGAGGAATTACACAAGCCATCAAAATTATGAAAATAGCCAAAAAATATAATAAAAACACGGAATTACAGTCATGGTCTTATCCATTGGGTCAAGCGGCTAATCTTCATATTATGCTAAGTCATGAAAATTGTAATTATTTTGAACAAGTCGTTCCTTACAAAAACCATGAACATGCAGCAAAAAGCTTTATTCGAACGGACAATCTTGGATATGTAGGGCCTAATCCTGAACACGGTCTTGGAATAGAAGTTGATTGGGACATCGTCAGCCGGGATTGGTACTCTCATATTCGACTCGATGAAAAAGGGCTTAAATCCCAAATTCGCTCAATCTAGTTTTTTTAATCCTAGTATAAAAGACCATGAGATCTCTTTTGACTTTCATTAGTGTCTTATTTATATCGAGTAATGTAATGGCAGATAATCTTCATAAATTTACTATTAATGATATTGATGGCAATCTTATCAATTTAAATCAATTTAAGGGAAAACCCGTTCTTCTAATCAATACGGCTAGTCGATGTGGATTTACCAAGCAATATGCTAATCTCTCTAATCTTCATAGAGAATATTTTAAAAAAAATTTAGTTATTATTGGAACACCTTCTAATAGTTTTCGTCAAGAGTTAGATGAAGAAAAAGATGTCAAAGAATTTTGCCTTGTTAATTATGATACAAAATTCATTATTTCAGAAATTATCGATGTGAAAGGAAGTGCGGCACATCCTTTATATAAATGGATATCTGAAACTTATGGAAAAACACCTAAGTGGAATTTTTTCAAATATTTGTTCGATGGTGAGGGAAATTTAGTAGAGAGTTGGTCTTCTATTACTAAGCCCGACAGCTCTCAAATTACTGACCAAATAGATAAAATTATTTAATCCAATTTTTTTAGAAAAAAAAGGGCGCTAAGCGCGCCCTTTTGAAATTTAAACTTTAAAAGTTTAGAATTTAGTTAAACTCAGGATAAGCCACAGTAGTTAACTCAGCTTTGTCTAATCCTACAGCTTCGGTTTCTTCGCTCACTCTGAGTCCAATTGTTCCTTTTAAGATAAAGAAACCAATGGCGCTGAGAGGAACAACCAATACTGCTGCCGCAACGATACCAATTATCTGAACGATAAAGTCTCCACCGCCAAAGATACCGACTGCTAGAGTTCCCCAGATACCTGCAACTAAGTGAGCAGAGATAGCTCCTACCACATCATCAATTTTCATTTTATCAAGCATTGGGATGGCAATCGTACAGACGATACCACCGATGGCTCCTATGATCATTGAAGTGAAGTGATTAGTTAAATCAGGACCGGCAGTAATAGCTACTAAACCTGCAATCGCTCCGTTTAATGCAATTGATAAGTCTATTTTCTTATACATTAACTGAGATAGAATTATTGCTGCAACAACACCACCACAAGCTGCGATGTTTGTATTTACAACAACAATAGAGATTGCTACTGCATCTAAAGCACTACCTAAGGCCAACTGGGAACCACCGTTAAAGCCAAACCAACCGAACCAAAGAATAAATGTACCTAGTGCTGCTAATGGCATATTAGCACCCGCTATTGGAGTAATTTTTCCATCTTTTCCGTATTTTCCAGCTCTTGGTCCTAAGATAAGACAACCGACAAGCGCTGCCCAACCTCCAACTGAGTGAACTATGGTAGATCCAGCGAAGTCAGAGAAACCCATTTCTGCTAACCAGCCGCCGCCCCAAGTCCATGAACCATATATAGGATAAATGATACCTGTCATAATTGCCGCAAAAATCATAAATGGCCATACTTTAATTCTTTCAGCACAAGCACCTGATACAATAGATATTGCAGTGGCACAGAACACCATTTGGAAGAACCAATCTGATGCTACTGAATAGCCAGTGTCAGCAATAGCTGCAACATTCTCTGCACCGTCTAAAAGAGCTAGTTCATCAGAAGAAGGATTATAAAACATTCCCCCTAAGGAACCAATCCAACCCGATACGTCAACATACATTAAACTGTAGCCAACAAAGTAAAACATGATACCTGCGATTGAGTACAAAGCGATATTTTTTAATAGTATGGCAGATGTATTTTTCTTACGAACAAATCCTGCCTCGAGCATGGCAAAACCTAGAGCCATGAACATAACGAGAATTCCACCAAATATGAAAAGGAATGTGTTAAAGACAAATGCTGTTTCAGCAGAAACTTCTGCACTTGCTATTCCTGATAGGAATAAAGTTGGAATAAGAAATGATAATATTTTTTTCATAATGTCCCCTTATTTAATTGCCTCAGCGCCACGTTCGCCAGTACGAATTCGTACGACCTCTGACACTTCTGTTACGTAAATCTTGCCGTCACCAATTTTACCTGTTTTAACGGCATCAGAAATTGTTGTTATGACTTTTTCTACGTCTGCGGAGTCCACTAATACTTCCGCTCTTGATTTAGGAAGAAAGTGTACCTCATATTCTGCGCCTCGGTACAATTCAGTGTGGCCTTTCTGGCGCCCATATCCTTTAGCCTCAACGATTGTTAATCCCTGAATATCTACACCGGTTAGTGCCTGTCTCAGAGCCTCAACTTTGTCGGGCTTGATAATTGCTGTTACTAGTTTCATTTTTACCTCACTAATTTTTTAGTAATGAATGGGTTATAAATTCTGAATCAGAAAAAAAATAATGCTAAGAAGTAAAAGATACTATGCACTCAACGAATAGCTCAAGAATAACCAATAAAATTAGGCTTTTTTAAAGATTTTTATATTATGAGATAGCTATAGCTTTTTTAGGATCAAAGAAAGGCTTTTCAACAACAACTCCTTGTTGCTGACCAAAGTCAGTGTGTATCTCAACCAACTGCCCTATTTCAATGAATTGAATACCTAACATAGCCAGAGCAATATTTTTTTTAAGTCTCGGGGAATAAACAGCAGAGGTAACTTTTCCCATAAATTTTCCATTTATGGATATTGGCCAGAAATTAGTATTGGGTCCCTTCAGAGAATCACATACTATTTCTAACCCAACTTGTTTTCTTTTAATTCCGTCTTGTTTAATTTGGCGTAACGCTTCCTTACCGATAAAATTGATTTCATTATCAAGCGACACTAACCGATCCAAACCTAATTCAAAGGGATTAGTGTGGATATCTGCGTCTGCATGATAAGACAGCATTCCACCCTCAATTCGTCTAATACTAGAGGTATGCCCAGGTTGTAATCCGTATTCCTTACCTGCTGTCATTATGGCTTCCCATAATCTATCACCCTGTGAACCATCCCTTAGAAATAATTCATAACCTAATTCGCTAGACCAACCTGTGCGAGATACCACTAATGGTATTCCCTCTAATTCAATTTCTCTAAGCCAATAATATTTTAAATCCTTAATATTTTCTCCAAAGAGCTTTGCCATTATGTCACCTGATTTTGGTCCTTGAAGCTGAAGGGGAGAGACATCTGGTTCTTGAATATTGACATTAAGACCTGAGTGAACAGCGACACCCTGAGCCCATAACAAAATATCGCTATCAGATAAGGATAACCAAAAATGATTTTCTGCTAATCGAAGAAGGACAGGATCATTAAGAATACCTCCTTTTTCATTAGTGATTAAAACATATTTACATTGACCCACTTCTAATTTTGATAGATCTCTGGGCGTTAGGAGTTGAATAAATTTATAGGCATCGGGACCAGTAATTTCTACCTGTCTTTCCACTGCTACATCGCAAAGAATTGCATCGTTGACTAAATTCCAGAAGTTTTGCTCGGGATCCCCAAAATCTCTAGGAATATACATATGGTTATATACGGAAAAACCTGTTGCTCCCCATCGAACTGTTGCATCAAAGTAAGGTGATTTTCGAATTTGAGTCCCAAAACCAAAGTTTTTAGATGACATCTCTACTCCTCATTAAAAGAAAAGAGACTAGACTAAAGAGGAAGAGCGAACAAGAATAGATTTTTATAATCTAAAGTTTTTTCTGATTGATGACCACGTCCACCAAAACAGCGATAAGAAGATTGAGCATGGTAATGCCACAAATAATTATAAAACTAAATATATAAATCCACGCCCACCAATAAATATCTTGAAGTGGCAACATAACTTGCTCCCAAGAAGAAAGTGTTAATACCTGAAAAAGAGTTATCATTGCTGTTCCAACATTTCCCCACCTGGCAGGGATATCCTCACTGAATAAAATGGATCCCATTGTCGCGTAGATATACAAAATAATAAATAAAAGAAGGCTCACATAAAATACACGTTTAACAGATTGAAGGAGTGCTTCAATTATCATTTTTAATTCTGGGATTACAGAGATTATTCTTAGAACTCGAAAAACCCTCAAAAGTCGAAGGAGAAGAAAACTAGAATTATTTGGTATAGGAATAAGAGATATGCAGACAATTATTGTGTCAAATATATTCCATCCATTTTTAAAAAATTGCGATTTTTTAGGCTCACCAATAAATCGTATGGATATCTCAACTACAAAAAAAATTGTAATAGAGTAATCCAACAGACTAATAATCTGATTGGTGACATCAGAGAGTTCATATGTATTTACCCCAATTGTGAAGGCATTAAAAATAATGATTGTAATGACTAGTAATTGAAAAAATCTACTCTCTTTGAGTTTATAAAATATTTTATTCATAGAGAGTTTTATTTATCCCAAAGAACTAAATACATTGCTTCATTTCTTCGAAGGTTAGGTAAGGTAAAAGGGCCGTCATAGGTTGCTTTTATAGGCTGACTTGAAATATTAATATTATCTCTTTCTAAAGAAGATTTAAGAATTTGTGCATGTTTGTAAAAATTTTTATTTGAGGCAAACCCTGAATATTGAATTACTGCAAAATATCCTGCATCTATAGTTGCTATTTCTAAGGAATTATCAGCTGGCAATGGTGCTGAAGAAGCATTAAAACGAGCGGGAAGATAAAACTGCATAACCATTTGATTATCATCCTGTAATTCAGTAACAGGGGTAGTCATTTCTATTTTTTTTCCTCCCTGATTTTGTCCCGATATATAATTAAAAAGTTTTCTAAAGCCACTATTTCCACTTTCATAGCGGGTCTGTATGACTATTCTTTCCTCGTAATAACGTATTTCAAAATTTTCACCTTTATGAACAACCTTGTAACCTGCTTCTTCATAAGCCATAAGGTTTTGTATCATAAAACAAAATATTAATAAGTATCTAATCAAAATCTTTCTCTACCTCTTTGGGGTCATCTCCCCAAACTCTCTCATCTCTTGGTATCCATCCTTTAATTTCATTTCGCTTTCCACTTAATATACTGATCTTAAACATTGTAGGAGTAACTTCTAGGAGATTAACTATTTTTGGAGATAAAATCTCTCCTTTTTGAATAGTGAATAAGGAATTAGGATTAGTTGATTTTAGAGCATAAAGCTCTGTATCTTTTAGAATCAACAAAGAGCGTTTGCGGGTTAGCTGAGTGTGATAAATCCATCCCTGGATACCATTGAAAAGCTCGATGCGATACCAATCAATATAGTTACTGCCAATGCTTTGATGTTCTTCAATAACTTTAACCGCCATGCCCTTTTGAGTAAGAAAAAATTTTTCTGTTTGCTCCTTGAAATCTTGAATATCTGGGTAGTGTCTGAGCCAGGACTCGTTTTTAGATAAAGATTTATAGTAAGGGATATGGCTATCAGCCAGGCTCACCAAAGGGAACATTATTAAGATTAAATATTTAATCATTTATCTTTGATTATTTTGCCAGTCTGGATGAACAAAAGGTTTAAGATTTGAAGGGGTGAGCGGCGCCTTCCCTAAAATATGATCCGAAGCCTTTTCACCAGTCATGATTGAAGGAGAGTTTAGATTTCCATTGCAGATACGAGGAAAAATTGAAGAGTCAGCTAAGAAAAAATTGCTAAAACCCTTTACTTTACAATCATTTTCAACCACCGTTGTAGGGTCATCCCTTTGGCCCATCTTACAGGTGCCACAAGGATGGTAAGCACTTTCACAATTATTTCTTATAAATTCATTCAGGCCTTCATCTGATACCACTTCGTTACCGGGTTGAATTTCACCTCCATTAAAAGGATCCATTGCCGATTGGGATAAAATCTCACGACTTAGACGCAGGGCTTTTCTAAATGTGGGGAAGTCTTCTTCATGAGACATATAATTAAATTTTATGATCGGTGCTTTTTGGGGATCTGAAGAGTTAATCTTTACATATCCTC